>CAYGWQ010000001.1:0-45068 GCA_964353465.1 uncultured Acidobacteriota bacterium
ACCGGGTCGCTTGCTGTCACGGTTTCGTCACCACGCGAGACGAAAATCCATCCTCCCGTCCCTTCGAACGTGATACCGTTGGGGACGCCGGGTATGACGATCATTCTGACACCGCTGTCGTATAATGCTTCCGTTGTAAACTTGCCGTGGACGTCCCATAAACCCCTGGCGGGGAATTCCGCCCAGCCCGATACTTCGATCGGCCCCGTGTACTCCGTTCCCATGGCCCAGTGCGCGCTGTCGATGTGGTGAGCACCCCAGCCCGTGATCATCCCGGCGCCGAACTGCTCGCAGCGCAACCAGCCGGGGCGGCCGTAGCCATTCTGCGGGTGAACGCGTTTTTCGGTGTAGTACACCAGAGGAGTGGAACCCAACCACATCTCGTAATTCAGGTTCGGCGGCGTCGGCATCTCGGGCTCTTCTTCCCCGGATGGATCCACTGGCAGGCCCACCTGCACAGTTTTCAATCGCCCGATGCGCCCGTTGCGCACCAGCTCGGCCGCATAGCGAAATTGCACCGAGGAGCGCTGCTGGCTGCCGATTTGAAAGATGCGACCGGATCGGTGGACTGCATTGCTCAGCGCCCTGCCCTCTGCGATCGTGAGGGAGGCAGGCTTCTGCAGATAGACATCCTTGCCTGCCTCGACCGCATCGATGGCGATCAGCGCATGCCAATGATCCGGCGTGCTGATCAGCACGGCATCGACGTCTTTGTTTGTAAGGAGCTCGTGGTAATCCGCATACCCTGCGACGCCGCTATAGGGCTTGCCGGTTTTCTTGCCGTAGTAGTCATTCACGAGCTGTTTGGCTTCTGCCATCCGCTTCCTGTCCAAGTCACAGACGGCCGTGATCCGGACGTTGTCATACTTCCACACACCAGGCATGTCATGCCCGCGCGATATGCGCCCCGTGCCTATAGCGCCGATATTGATTTGGTTAGCGGGAGAGTTCTTCCCGAAGACCGAGGCCGGCACGATGGCAGGGAAACCGCACAGGAGGATAGAGGAAGGTAAAGCTGCTTCGATGGCGGTCCTCAGGAACCCCCGCCGCGACACCTTTTTTCCGCGATTCTTATTCATAGCGCGATCCACCTCCGCGATCGGGTCAAGGCGCATCTGTTTTCCGATTGTTTCCTCGTCATGCGCTCACCAGGGAAGGCTCTTGGCCCTGTACTCGGCGAGAGTTTTTTGCGGCTTCTCGACGCCTCGGGGCAGCGGCCGTCTTGAAAAGGTCTGGAAATAGAGCAGACACGCATCCCGCCACCAGATTGCGTCGCGCTCCTGGAGTTCCAGCTTCTGTGCCACATGAGCGTGGCGCTCCGCGTCAATCGCGCCGCCGGCGAGAGCAAGCCACCTCTGGCGCGTAGCCCGCACCCAATCCACTCCGCGCTGGTAATGCCAGGCCAAATCGTCCCACAAAGTCCGGCCGGAACGCATGCGGTAATCCCACGGCACATGGTGAAACCATACCAGATACTTCTCCGGGCAGGTGGCGAGATTGGCAAAAAGGTCGCGCACGGGCGGATGATACTGGTTGACGGAGCGGCTGCCTGTGACGGTTCGGTCGTAACCCAACCCCGTGTCATCGGCGCGATGGTAATAGACCGGATTCCAGTCCGGCCGTGCCTCGGTATCCCACCACGGCGCCGGGCCGTAGTGATGGCCGCCCCACATGATGTGGTGGAGTCCAAGCGGCGTCATGTAATCCACAACGGCCTCGTGCGACTCGACCATGATCCGCGCCAGAGTGTTGACCGCCGGCGCATCGTTCGTGAACGTCATCCTGAGCCATTCCTCGGCAATGTGCTGCGAGGCGAGATCCGGATTCCAGGCCAGGCGGCCAAAGGCATACCAGTTGGCCTGTGCGAAATGATGGCCGCTCCAGTTGCGGTCCGAACCGGTATTGGCCACCCCTGCCATGCCGGTCAGTTTCTGGCCATGGAGAGTGCCGTCCACCACTCTGGTCACGGTCGAACCGCGGCCCCTGGTATAGGTGTCGGAATCGAGACACTCACGCCACAAGGGGGCCAGAAATACCAGGTGATTGGAAAAGCCAAGATACTCCTGCGTGATCTGCAGTTCAGGCATCAGCTGCGTCCTGGGCATGCCGCCGAACAACGGGTGGAAGGGTTCGCGCGGCTGAAAATCAATGGGCCCATTCTTGACCTGCAGCAGCACATTGGCTGCGAACTGCCCGTCGAAAGGCTGCAGGTTTTCGCAGGCGGCCCCGGCACGGTCGTAGCCCGGCTGCATGTCGTACACGAAGGCGCGCCACATCACGCCGCCGCCGTGCGGAGCCATGGCGGCCGCCAGCATGTTGGCGCCGTCGACGTGCGTGCGGTTGTAAGTGCGCGGCCCCGGTTGCCCCTCGCTGTTGGCTTTGACCAGGAAACCGCCAAAGTCCGGGATGAGTTGATAGATCTCGTCGGCCTTTTTCTTCCACCACGCCGCTACTTCAGGGTCCAGCGGATCGGCAGTCTTCAGGCCACCCAGCTCGATGGGCGCGGAAAAGCGCGCCGAGAGATAGACACGCACGCCATAAGGCCGGAAGGTATCGGCGATGGCGGCGGTCTTGCGCAGGTATGCGGCACTCAAGCTCTGGGAATCGGCGTTGACGTTGTTGAGGACCGAGCCGTTGATTCCCAGAGAAGCGTTGGCACGGGCGTAATCGCGCAGCCTCGGGTCTACGGTTTCGGGCAGCCCCTGCCAATCCCACAGCGAGCGTCCCGCATAACCTCGCTCGATGCTGCCGTCGAGATTATCCCAATGATTGAGCAGGCGCAGTCGCAGTCGCGGGATCTGTTTCACATCGAGGCGGGCAATGGATTGCTGGGTTTGCAGCATGCGCAGGAAGTGGAAAGTGCCGTACAGGGCGCCGGCCTCACTCTGCGCCGCGATTACGGTGACGGCCCTCCCGTCGATCATGGTCGAACGAATGCGGAATCCTTCGTCACCCAATTCTGCCAGCGGCCATTGGAGCCGGGCTATCAGGGGAGAACTCCGGGGGGTTCCCACAACGAGGGCTCCATCACGGTCCAAGGTGTTCGATGTGGTCACGGAAGCGCCGAGCAATCCTGTGCAGCCGTTGACCAGTTCGGTGCGGATGGCTTCGAGGGTAGCCGAGGTGCCCGGTGCCACGATGACAGCGACACGAGGTCGGTAGGCCTCAATCATGCGCCTGGAAAGCGGCTCGTAGCGCAACCAGAGGCGGTAGCCGTCCTCGACGGCCACGGCAGGCGACGGCACGAGCATGCTGAGGAAAAGACTCCATGAGAGCCATTTCATGAATTCACTCCGTCTGCACCTACAGACTGTAATACGGATTGGTCAGGCAGTAACTGTCGTTTTTGGACACGCTCAGGCAAAGGCACAAGGCAGAGCCAGCTTCTCATGGATACCGCGTCAGGGTTTCTATCCTGTTCAGCTCAGCTTTTGGGCTTGTTTTTGTGCCCGTAACGCGAGTTCTGTAGCCAGAAAACAGTGAGCTTGTGTCATTGCCGTCTCGGTCCGATTCAGGATGTCGGTGACAAGCTGTTCGCCATACGGCAGCGGCTCCTTGCTGCAATCGATATAGCGCGTCTCCTTGTTGTTTACCAGGAAAAGATGATTTCCGCCCGCACGCCCGCCGAGGTCGCAGTTCTTGCGAACCTCGATGAATCCGTCCGTGCCCAGAATCGTCAGACGCCCGTCGCCCCACGTGTTCAGGCCATCCGGGGTGAACCAGTCCACACGAATGTAGCCCGTGCCGCCGCTGCCGCGCACCATCACATCGCCGAAATCCTCAAACTGAGGGTGCTGCGGGTGGTGCATATTGCCAATCTGCGCAGCGACGACTTCGGCGCGCGTTGAATGGGTGAAAAAAAGAAACTGGTCGAACTGGTGCGATGCGATATCACACAGGATGCCGCCAAAATACTTCCGATCCCAAAACCACGCCGGGCGCGAGGAGGGATTCACGCGATGGGGGCCGAGGCCGACGGTCTGGATGACTTTACCGATCGCGCCGGCCTTGACGAGTTCTCCGGCTTTGACCGTCGCGGCGTTTTCAAACCGCTCGCTGTACAGGATCGAGTAGATGCGCCGGGTTTGTTCCTGCACACGACGTACTTGTGCCAATTGTTCGAGGGAAGTGATTCCCGGCTTATCCACCATGAAATCCTTGCCATGCTGCATAACGCGCACCCCCAGCGGTGCGCGCTCATTGGGGATCGCGGCGCTCACCACCAGTTGGATGGAAGAATCTTCGAGGATTTCCTTTTCGCTGCGGGCGAGTTTTGCCTGCGGAAACTGTCGGGAAAAACCGGTAATCAGTTCCGGCTCTCTGGCATAAAAGGACACCAGTTCTCCGCCGCCGCGCAGGACGGCCGCAGTTTGCCCGCTGATATGCCCGTGGTTTAGCCCAATCACGGAGAAGCGAAGGCGGCTGTGTGCCGCCCGCGTGTTCCTGGGCAGGAGAGAACCCACCGTCAAGCTCGCGGCCGCAACGGCTGTTGATTTCAAGAACTGGCGCCGATTGTCGTTAGCTGCTGAATTCATTCGGATTCCTTCCCAAACACCATCGCGAGTTCATTGCCATCGATCGAGACCGCACCCTGTGCTCATGTCTCTCTGCCGTAGTTACCTGAGAACCAGATTGTGGAGGACCACCGCCGGGCAAACGATCAACACTTCTGCGCGGCCTAGGTGCCGGCATGATTCATCGATGTTGCGAGACGACGTCTTGATCATAATCTGGTTACGTACTTGAAAGGCCGTGACACTTTGTTGTGGAGAGGAATTATATTTGCCATCGGAAAATCTTGTCAATGGAAAACAGCCGGGATGGAAGCAGGTGCGGACAACAGAGAGAAAGGCAGACCCCGCCCCAACAATCACCGCCTAGTTCGCAATATCATCCGCAACCGAAGGAAGGCTCTCAAGCGCAGCCACAAAATCTATTTCATTTATACGATATTGTTGTAGTATGCAACTAATCATGCAAATCTACGATGTCCGAGTCCCGACTACCGCCGTCCCGCCGAAAGCCGACCCGCGCCACCCAGCCGGCTGCCATCGGGGCCTCTCGGCTCGCACGCCCGAGCTGCTGGCTGCGTGTGCCCGTGAGCTGAAACGCTGCTTTCGCTATCGACCACATCGAGATTCGACCGGACATCCAATAACCTATCGGATGGCTGAGACCATGCTGAACCGTGCGAAGTGGTTGCTGGTTGCATCCCTGGGATTGCTGTTTCTGTTGCAACCGTGCTTTACGCAGGAGCCGGCCTACAAGGATCCACGGGCACCGGTGGACCGGCGGGTGGATGACCTGCTATCCCGCATGACGCTGGAAGAGAAAATCTCCCAGCTCATGAACGATTCGCCGGCCATCGAGCGTTTGGGCATCCCGGCGTATAACTGGTGGAACGAGTGCCTGCACGGCGTCGCCCGGGCCGGCCGCGCCACAGTTTTCCCGCAGGCGATCGGACTGGCCGCCACGTGGGATGCGGATCTCATGTTGCGTGTGGCCACCACGATCTCCGACGAGGCGCGCGCCAAGCACCATGAGTTTGTTCGTCGCGGCAAACGGAGCATCTATCAAGGACTCACCTTCTGGACGCCCAACATCAATCTGTTTCGTGATCCTCGCTGGGGACGCGGGATGGAAACCTATGGCGAGGACCCGTACCTCACGAGCCGCATGGCCGTCGCATTCATACGGGGCTTGCAGGGAGACGATCCGAAATACCTGAAGGCCGTAGCTACCGCCAAGCACTATGCAGTGCACAGCGGCCCCGAACCGCTCCGTCACAGCTTCGATGCCGTGGTCGATGAACGCGATCTGCAGGACATGTACCTGCCGCAGTTCGAAGCCGCCATACGGGAGGCCGGCGCATTCTCGGTAATGTGCGCCTATAACCGGGTGAACGGCCAGCCGGCTTGTGCCAGCCCCCGTCTGCTCGAAGACGTGTTGCGCAGGCAGTGGGGCTTTTCCGGATACATCGTCTCCGATTGCGGCGCCATCCAGGACATTTACCAAGGGCACAAATTCGCGGCGGCGGCACCGGAGGGTGCTGCACTGGCCGTCAAAGCTGGAACGGATCTGAACTGCGGAATTGAATATGGCAATCTGCTGCCGGCCGTTCGCGGCGGACTCCTGGCAGAATCCGATCTGAATCAGGCCCTGCGCCGACTGCTGCTTGCCCGGTTCAAGCTCGGCATGTTTGATCCGCCGGCCCAGGTCAGATATGCTCAAATCCCATACAGCGAAAATGACAGCCCGGCGCATCGCGAACTGGCGATTGAGGCTGCGCGCAAGTCGATTGTGCTGCTGAAAAACGAGGGGAGCACCCTCCCGCTGAACAAAGCGCTGAAGACCATCGCGATCATCGGACCGAATGCGGACGATCCGCGGGTCTTGCTCGGCAACTACTCAGGGATTCCCAGCGAGCCGATTACCCCGCTGGAGGGAATCCGGCGCAAAGTGCCCTCCGGCACCCGTGTGCTCTACGCGCGGGGAAGCGATCTCGCCAGCAACATGCCCGGTATGGAAACAGTTCCAACGGAGGTGCTGTTTACGACCAAGGGCGCCGATCGCCGGAACGGTCTCAAAGGCGAATATTTCAAGACCGGCAACTTCGACGGGCAGGCGCACAGACTTCGGAGTTGACGGTGCCTAATTCCGGCAAGAGGATCGGGGAGATCCCGAGCAATCCACAGCCGTTGTTTACCCGGATCGATGCGAAGATTGACTTCAACTGGTGGGATGGATCGCCACGGCCCGATCTGGACGATGACGACTTCGGTGTCCGCTGGACCGGATACCTTGCCGCGCCTGTGACCGGCACCTATCAACTCGGCGCCATCGGCTTGAACGCATTCGAGCTCTACCTGGATGGCAAGATGCAGGTGCAATTCAACGGTATCCATGACCGCGGCCAGCGATATGCGCCCGTCGAGCTGCAGGCAGGCCGGCTCTACCCGGTTCTCCTCACCTACCACGAATATCTGAACGACGCCAGCATTCAGCTGGTATGGTCTCGCCCGAACAAAGCCCCCGACGAAGAGGCACTGGCCGCGGCACGGCAGGCGGATGCCGTAGTGCTCGTGCTCGGCTTGTCGCCGCGCCTGGAAGGGGAAGAGATGAGGGTGCCGGTGGAGGGATTTGAGGGAGGGGACCGCATCCAGCTGGGATTGCCCCGGCTACAGGAGGAATTGCTGAAAAAACTGGCAGCTCTCGGAAAGCCCCTCGTGCTGGTGCTTCTGAACGGGAGTGCATTGGCGGTTACCTGGGCGCGCGACCATATCCCTGCCATCGTCGAGGTCTGGTACCCCGGTCAGGCCGGCGGCACCGCGCTCGCTGATGTGTTGTTCGGCGATTACAATCCGGCTGGACGGCTGCCGGTCACATTCTATAAGTCTGCCGATCAACTCCCGCCATTCAATGACTACAGCATGAAAGGGAGAACCTACCGATATTTGGAGGGCGAGCCGCTGTTCCCGTTCGGCCATGGGCTCAGCTACACGACCTTTACCTATCGCAATCTCGATGTCCCCAAGCAGGCCCGAGCCGGAGACGAGGTCCAAGGATCCGTCGAGGTCGAAAATACCGGGAGAAGGGCAGGAGAAGAAGTCGTCCAGATTTATCTAAAGGCTGTGGCAGCGTCGCAGCCTATGCCCATTCATGCGCTGGAAGGTTTCCAGCGCATTTATCTGCAACCCGGGGAGAGGAAGACAGTCCGGTTTACGCTCCTTCCCCGGCAGTTTTCCAGCGTGGCTCGGGATGGCAAGCGCCTGGTGGAGCCGGGCATGTTTGAGATATTTGTGGGGGGAAAACAGCCGGGGGCAGGGGGCCTCGGCGACAGCACCGCAAGAGTGCGGATCGTCGCAGCGGCAAACAACTCGAATTGAGAAAACAGGCGATTCCTCGGACAGCAGAAAGGAGCCGCAGATGCTGGCAGTATCTCAGAAGCTCTCTATGGGAGAGAAAATCGGCTACAGCCTCGGCGACAGCGCCGCTAATTTTATCTTCCAGACGATGCTGATTCTGCAATTGAGTTTTTATACCGACACCTTTGGCATTTCGGCGGCCGCAGCCGGCACGCTCCTCCTGGTGGCCCGATTTTGGGACGCCATCTTTGATCCCATCATGGGGGTTATCGCCGACCGCACCAATACCCGCTGGGGGAAATTCCGGCCGTGGATTCTCTGGACCGCCGTTCCTTTCGGCATCATGGGTTTTCTCGCCTTCTCCACTCCCGATCTGAGTCCTTCGGGAAAACTCATCTACGCCTACGTCACGTATATTGTCTTGATGACCGTTTACTCCGCCAATAACCTGCCTTACTCGGCCCTGAGCGGCGTGATGACCGGTGATGTTGTCGAGCGGACCAGTCTTTCCTCCTATCGCTTTGTTTTCGCGATGCTGGCCGCCGTCGCCATTCAGGGGCTGGCACTGCCGATGGTCAAGCACTTCGGCCAGGGCGATAGCGCCAAAGGCTATCAATGGACCATGGGCATCTTTTGCATCCTGGCGGTAATCTTCTTTTTCATTACATTCCTTTCCGCGAAAGAAAGAATCAAGCCGGACCCTGCCCAGAAGTCATCGGTTGCCCAGGATTTCAAAGACCTGCTGAGCAACGGTCCCTGGCTCACGCTTTTCCTGCTGACGATTGTAATCTTCATCACGTTGTCGATGCGGGGCGGCGACATGCTCTTTTACTTCAAATATTATGCTGACAAAGGCGTCATGCTCTCCCTCTTGCAGACAGTCGGTCTGGCGCGGGCCGGCCAGGATGCGGACGCGGTTGTGGGAACGACCTTTAGCTTGTTCAACGTGTGCGGTCTTGTGACTACGCTTGTCGGCATCGGGTTCTCGAAGGCCCTGGCGACGCGATTCGGAAAAAGAAATGTCTTCATCCTGGGTCTGGCACTGACTACCGTTTTCTGGGCAGCATTCCTTTTCATACCGCCGGGTGCCATCTTGCTCGCTTTCGCCCTGCAGGCGCTCTCACAGCTGGCTTACGGCACAACCGTCCCGCTGCTGTGGGCGATGATGGCCGATGTCGCGGATTATTCGGAGTGGAAGACCGGCCGGCGGGCGACGGGCGTTGTCTTTGCAGCCATCGTCTTTGGCTTGAAGGCCGGACTGGGCGTGGGCGGCGCCATCGGGGGCTGGTTGCTGGCCCACTATGGATATGTTCCCAACGTAGAACAGACCGGGCGGGCCCTGCTGGGTATACGGCTGACCGCCAGCCTGTTCCCGGCCATTCCCTTCAGCATCGGCGTCGTGCTGCTGTTCTTTTACGGCATTAGCAAGAGTATGGAGTTTACCATTCAGGATGAACTCGCAGAGCGGCGCAAAAGATTTGCGCATAGCTAGTTTCTGTCGCGAAACTCGGTTGCAGCATGTGCCGGCCGAGCCCCGGAGGGGTGGAAAGATAATAGCCGGGGGCGCAAGCCCCTGGATAGAATGGTGTATTTAATGAGCCCCGGCAGGGGCGAAAGATCCTTGTCCGCAAACATTTTCTGCCGCCCCTTCGGGGCTTGGCGCTAATTTCGTGCCTAACCCCGGGCTTGCGCCCGGGGCTATTATCTTTTCGCCCCTCTGGGGCTTGCCTGCTGGCCGAACGAGTTTTGCCCGGCGGCAGAACGGATTTCGCGGCTAATACCAGCCGAATCACCGGACCATCTGCGAGACAGTTGGCCACTGTCTTAGAGGAGGTTATGCCATCATGAAGCGCAGGCATTTTGGACCAGACAAACCGGCATACCGGAATCCGAAACTTCCGGTCCCACGCCGGGTCAAGGATCTGCTCTCACGCATGACGCTGAAGGAAAAAGCCGCTCAGATGCTCTGTGTCTGGCAGCAGAAGAGCGCCACACTGGTGGATGAGAAGGGCAACTTTGACCTGCAAAAAGCCAGGAAGCACTTCAGGAGCGGCTGCGGCCTTGGGCAGGTGGGGAGGCCAAGCGACGCAGGCGGCGGCAGAAACGCGAGGCAAATGGCAGATCTGACCAATGCCATCCAGAGGTTTTTCATCGAGCGCAGCCGGCTGGGCATCCCGGTCATTTTTCATGAGGAATGTCTGCACGGCCATGCTGCCGTCGATGGCACGAGCTTCCCCCAGCCCATCGGCCTCGGCGCAACTTTCGATCCCGACCTCGTCCGCCGGTTGTTTGCGATGACCGCCGAGGAGGCGCGCTCCCGTGGAACTCATCAGGCGCTTACCCCGGTCGTGGATGTCGCCAGAGAACCGCGCTGGGGCCGTGTCGAGGAAACGTATAGCGAAGATCCCTATCTGGTTTCCTGCATGGGGATTGCTGCGGTCCAGGGGTTCCAGGGGGACACCACCTTCAAAGACAAGAAGCACATCATTGCCACACTCAAGCACTTCGCCGCACACGGCCAGCCGGAATCCGGGACGAACTGCGCTCCGGCGAATGTCTCGGAACGCATCCTTCGAGACGTTTTTCTCCACCCGTTCCAACAGGCGATTCAGAAGGGCGGCGCCATAAGCATCATGGCTTCCTACAACGAAATCGACGGCGTGCCGTCACACGCGAACCCATGGCTGCTCCGTGATGTCCTTCGGGAAGAGTGGGCATTCAAGGGCTTTGTGGTTTCCGACTATTTCGCAATCCGCGAGCTTCACGAAAGGCCGGGACTGTTCGGCAATCATATTGCAGAGGATGGCAAACAGGCGGCGGCTTTGGCGGCAAAAGCCGGGGTCAACATCGAGCTGCCCGACCCCGATTGTTACCTTCACCTCGCAGAGCTGGTGCGCAAGGGCATCTTGAAGGAGTCCCTTCTCGATGAGTTGATCGCTCCCATGCTGACCTGGAAATTCAAGCTGGGTTTGTTCGATGACCCGTATGTGAACCCGGATGTCGCCGAGACAATCGTCGGTTGTGAATCCCATCGCAACCTGGCCTTGCAGGCTGCACGCGCGACTATCACTCTACTCAAAAATGATGGTGGAGTCGCCCCCCTGGATCCTGGCAAAATCAAGAGGCTCGCAGTCATCGGACCCAACGCGGATCGCGAAATGCTCGGAGGTTACAGCGGCAAGCCGAAATATTGTACAACCCTTCTGCAGGGGATTCGCGACCGGATCGGTGACGCGGTCGCAATCCTCTATCACGAGGGGTGCAAGATTACGATCGGCGGGAGTTGGCAGCAGGATGAAGTTGTCCCAGGTAACCCGGAAGAAGATCGAAAAAGCATCGCAGAAGCTGCCGAGGTTGCCCGAAACGCGGATGTTGTTGTCCTTGCCATCGGCGGCAATGAGCAGACCTCACGCGAAGCGTGGGGGCTGAACCACCTGGGGGACCGCGCCTCTCTCGACATGGTTGGCCTGCAGGACGAACTCGTCGATGCCGTCGTGGCTGCCGGGAAACCGGTGATCGCATTTCTCTTCAACGGCCGGCCTATCTCCATCCGCAATCTGGCTGAAAAGGTCCCGGCGATTTTCGAATGCTGGTACCTGGGGCAGGAGACGGGCCCGGCAGTGGCGGAAGTCCTCTTTGGCGATGCGAATCCCGGCGGCAAGCTGCCGATCACCATTCCCCGTTCCGTCGGCCACATCCCCGCCTATTACAATTACAAGCCGTTTGCACGCCGGGGCTATCTCTTCGACGACATACGCCCCCTGTATGCCTTCGGCTATGGCTTGAGCTATACCAGCTTCCATTTCGGCAAACCTCGCCTTCGAAGGCGGGCAATCCGCAAGGGAGAATCTACCTCTGTCCTTGTCGAGGTTACCAACACGGGGAACCGTACCGGCGATGAGGTGGTGCAGATGTATATTCGCGACAAGGTCAGTTCCGTCACCCGGCCCGTAAAAGAGCTCAAAGGATTTCAGCGTGTCACGCTCGACCCCGGCAAGACGAAGACGGTGTCGCTGGCCATCACTCCGGAATATCTGGCCTTTTACAGCATGGATATGAAGTATGTGGTGGAACCCGGCGAATTTGAAATCATGGTCGGCAATTCTTCACGCGATGAAGACCTGCAAAAGATCATTTTGCGTGTGAAAGTCTGACACCATGAAAGATTCTTGCCAGGCGGCAGAGGATTTGCGTGTGAGAGATTGGATCGGAATCGCCTTTCTTGTGACACTCTGCCTTGGTTCTCTCGTGAAGGACGTCTTCGCCATTGGCCAGGCTCAATACGTGGTGGGCGTCTATACTTCCGGCAGTTTCCCCATCGCACAGGGAAGCCAAACCGCCACGATATATGTGGACTCCAGCGATTGGCCGGGGGTCATCCGTGCCGTCAACGATCTTCAGGCCGACATTGCCCGCGTCACCAATCTCAAGCCGGCGATCCACAATAGCGCCGGCAGCCTTGGAGACCACGTCATAATCATCGGCGCCCTCGGAAAGAGCCGGATCATCGACGATCTCGTCAGGTCCGGGAAGATCGACACCAGCCAGATTGCCGGCAAGTGGGAATCCTTTTTCCTTCAAGTCGTCCCCGATCCATTGCCCAACGTGTCCAGCGGATTGGTCATCGTCGGCAGCGACAAGCGGGGAACCATCTACGGCATTTATGATTTGTCGGAGCAGATCGGCGTATCGCCGTGGTACTGGTGGGCGGATGTGCCCGTCCAGCATAAAGACACGCTGTTCGTGAAACCAGGCAAATACCAGCAAGGCGAACCTGCCGTCAAATATCGCGGGATCTTCCTGAACGACGAAGCGCCGGACCTGACAGGATGGATCGCCGAAAAATTCGGCACGGTGCCTCCGAGCGCGGATCCGCCCATACCGGCGAATGTCGCCAATTACGGCCGCGTGTTTTACGCCAGGATATTCGAGGTGATTCTCCGCTTGAAGGGCAACTACCTCTGGCCGGCGATGTGGAACAATGCATTCAACGAAGACGATCCGGACAATCCCAGGCTCGCGGATGAATTCGGCATCGTCATGGGCACTTCCCATCAGGAACCGATGCTGCGCGCCCAGAAAGAGTGGGACCGGCGTTACCAGAAAACGCTTGGGAGCTGGAACTACTTCAAGTATCCAGGCATCCTGCAAGACTTCTGGCGCGAGGGAATCCGGCGCAACCGGAACTATGAGAGCATCATCACCATCGGCCTGCGGGGAGCCGACGACACGCCGATGATTCCGGGCGCCACGGTAGCGCAAAGCATGGCCTTGCTGGAAGAAATCGTCGGGGTTCAGCGGAAAATGATTGCCGAGGAAATCAATCCCGATGTCGCCGAAGTCCCCCAGCTGTGGTGTCTCTACAAGGAAGTGCTGGAGTACTACAACGAAGGCTTGCGCGTTCCGGATGATGTGACCCTGCTGTGGGCCGATGACAATTGGGGCGACATCCGGAGGCTGTCCACGGAGGCCGAGCGCGAGCGTCCCGGCGGCGCGGGAGTCTACTACCATTTCGACTACGTCGGCGGGCCGCGCAACTACAAGTGGATCAACACCAACCCGATTCCCAAAGTCTGGGAGCAGCTCACCCTGGCCAAGAAATATGGGGCCGACCGGATCTGGATCGTCAATGTAGGCCACTTCAAGGGCTTGGAATTCCCTCTCGAGTATTTCATGCACCTGGCCTGGAATACGAGCCGGTGGACTCACCAGAATATCAACGAATACACGCGGCTCTGGACCGAGCGGGAATTCGGTCCGGCAGTTGCCAAGGATGCCGCTGACATCATTTCCGGATACACCAGGTACAACGGCCGCCGCAAACCGGAACTGCTCGAGCCCACCACGTACAGCCTGACGAACTATCAGGAAGCGGACCGAGTGCTGGCGGACTTCAAGACCCTTGTCGCCAAGGCAGAGGAGATATATGGCAGACTGCCGGCCAGTGCTCGCGATGCTTTCTACCAACTCGTGCTGTTTCCCGCCAAGGCTTGCGCTCAGGTGAATGAGCTGTACATTACGGCAGGAAGAAACGCTCTCTATGCACAGCAAGGCCGGGCTGCCACCAACGATCTGGCGGGGGATGTCGAAGCCCTGTTCAAGGCCGACGCCGCACTGATGGATCATTACAACCACACGCTGGCCAACGGCAAATGGAATCACTTTATGGACCAGGTGCACATCGGCTACACGATCTGGCAGGATCCCCCGCAGAACGTCATGCCGCAGGTAACGCGGATCAAGATACCGGAGGGAGCAGCGATGGGTGTCGCCGTGGATGGTTCCCCGTTGTCCTGGCCCGGAACCGCGCTGGATCCGGTCCTCCCCAGGTTCGACGTCTTCCATCAACAGCGTCATTACATAGATGTGTTCAACCGCGGGCAGGAACCATTCCAATATGCAGCCGCCGCCGACAAACCCTGGATCGTGCTCAGCGCAACCCAGGGGACGATCAAAAAGGAAGAGCGGCTCTGGGTGACTGTGGATTGGCGCAGGGCTCCGGCGGGCTCAGCCGGCGGCTCCGTGAAGATCGCAAGGGAAGGAGGCGAAACCGTCACGGTCCGTGTCGAGATCCTCAATCCCAGGCGCAGCTCACTGGATCACATGGGCGGCTTTGTCGAAGGGGACGGTTTTGTCTCCATGGAGGCCGAGCACTATACGAGCAACATTCCGTCGAGCCAGGCGCGCTGGGAGAAACTCGAAGGGTACGGGCGGACTCTGTCGGCGATGACGGCCATGCCTGGAACGGCAAAGAGTGTCACACCTCCGCAAGACTCGCCGCGGCTCGAATACAACGTGTACCTGTTTGATTCCGGCGACGTCACCGTGGGGGCTGTCGTCGCCCCGACCCTGAATTTTGTTCCCGAACGGGGCCTCCGCTTCGCCGTGTCTTTTGACGATCAACCGCCGCAGATCATCGACATCGTTCCCGCTGGCTTCGACGCCCGCAACGGAAACCGGGAATGGGAGGAATCCGTGAAGAACAATTGCCGCATGGTTCGGTCGACGCATACGCTGTCGAGTGCCGGCAATCACACGCTCAAGATCTGGATGGTGGATCCGGCCGTCGTGCTGCAGAAGATCGTTGTCGATTTGGGCGGCTTGAAGCCGAGCTACCTCGGTCCGCCCGAGAGCTACCGATACAACGCATCGACCGTGCGCAGCACTGCTGATCTGCCGATCGGAACCGCGGAGAGTGGCAGCAGTGGAGCGGGATCGTTTGCGACCGGCAAATACCGCAACCTGTTCGTAGAAGCCGGCCATTCCCCGCAGGAAGTAACGGCCAGAATCGATGCAGCCTTTCAGCAGCTGTTCCATGGCGATCCGGACACGCAGACGGTCTACTACCCCGCCGGCAAGAATGCCCACGGACCACTGGCTTATCTCAGCGACATTAATAACAACGACGTGCGCTCTGAAGGCATGTCCTACGGAATGATGATTGCGGTGCAACTGAACCGGAAAGCCGAGTTCGACGCTCTGTGGAATTGGGCAAAGACCTACATGTATCGGGAAGAGCCCGGCCACCCTGGCCGCGGCTTTTTCTCCTGGTCGCTGAGGACGGACGGCACGCCCAACAGTGAGATGCCGGCTCCGGATGGTGAAGAATATTTCGCGATGTCGCTTTACTTTGCGGCGGGACGCTGGGGCAACGGCAACGGCATCTACGATTACCAAGCCGCCGCCGACCGCCTGCTGACGGATATGAGGCACCGCGAGACGATTACCGGGCCGACGGCTCGCGGTGTGCGTACGGCGGGAAACATGTTTCATCCCCTGTATGCCATGGTCCGGTTCACCCCGGATACCGACTTCACCGATCCTTCCTACCATCTGCCCGGTTTCTATGAACTCTGGGCACGCTGGGGCCCCGTAACAGACCGGTCCTTCTGGCCGCAGGCTGCAACCGCAAGCCGTGATTTCTTCCAGAAGGTAACGCACCCCGCCACGGGGCTTGCACCCGACTATGCTAATTTCGACGGCACGCTGAGGGGCGGCGAGCGCGACAATTTCCAGTACGACGCCTGGCGCACGGCGATGAACTGGTCTGTCGATTGGGCCTGGTGGGGCAAGGACGCCCGGGAACGGCAATTGAGTGATCGCCTGCAAGCGTTTTTCGCGTCCAAAGGAATGGCGGACTACGGGAACCGGTTCACGCTCGACGGCATTCAGCTCGGCAAGGATCACTCGACAGGGCTGGTCGCCATGAACGCCGTGGCCAGCCTTGCGGCAACGGCGCCCCGCGCGCAGCAGTTTGTCGATGCCTTGTGGAACCTGCCGGTTCCATCCGGGCGCTACCGGTACTATGACGGTATGCTCTATCTGCTGGCCATGCTGCACTGCAGCGGCGAGTTCCGCATCTGGCCTCCGCGATGGGAACCGTGATCGAATACGGCAACGCCCATTGCAATCCGATTGCCTGATACGGAACCCTGCACGATCACAGCCGGTCCGCTGTTATAGTTTGGCCCGGATCGGGATGCTCAGCAATCATCGTTCGGCGGAGTAGAGTATCTGGCCGTTCAGGATCGTCAGGACCGGCTGCAAATCCCGCATGTCTATGCCGCGCATCTGGTACAGGTCGCGGTTCCAGACCACCATGTCGGCAAATTTCCCCGGCTCGAGCGAGCCCGTGATTTTCTCGGCAAATCCTGCATAGGCGGACCCCAACGTGTGGGCGCGCAAGGCCTCCTGAATCGTGATCCGTTCCCCCGGCTGCTGCGGCTCGCCCTTGGAAACGCGCAAGACGGCGCCGGCAAAAGCCCAGCGCGGCTCCTGGTAGATGGAGGCCGGCACATCACATCCGAAAGCCAGCGGAATGCCCTGGCGCAGGATCGATTTCAGCGGTATGAAGTCCTGCATCGCCTTTTCGCTGGTCGCCACCTGAAACATGTCGCCATGCCACGCGATCCATTGCGGGGAAGTGGAGATGATGAGACCGGCCTTTTTGATACGCGCCAGCGTCTTGGGCGCGGGAAAGAGGCAATGCTCGATGCGATGACGCGGGTCGGGGCGCGGATTCGCTTTGATGGCCTCTTCAAAAGCCGTAACGGTCCTGTCGATGCCCTCGTCGCCGCCGACATGCACGGCTATCTGCAGGCCGGTATCGTGGAGAAGCTTCACGAGACGGTTGAATTCGTCCTGTGAAAAATAGGGATAGGCGCTGCGCGCCCCCATCATGCTCTTGTCGTACATGAGCATGGTGCCTCCTCCCGTGCCGCCGTCAAGGGCCAGTTTCCAGCCGCCGAACACAACCTTGTCTGACTTGAAGCTCTTGGCTATTTCGATGTAGGTCCGCGCCTGAGCTTCGTTATTGACGTACAGCAACAGGTAAAGCCGTATCTTCAATTTTCCTGCGTCGGCAAACTTGATGTAGGCCTGCACATCCCTGGTATTGGAGACGATCACATCCTGCACCGACGTATAGCCGGCCTGCAGGCAGAGCTGCTGGCCGCGCTCCATGTTTTCCATAAGCTGGTCTTCCGTTCGATCGCCATACCCGGGGGCATACCGCGCCACCAGATTCTCAGCCGGATAGTGGGAGAGCACCCCGTTGGGCTCGCCGTTCCGGTCATGCACAATCTTGCTGCTGACCGGATTGGGCGTGTTCCTGGTGATGCCGGCGATGCTGAGCGCGGCAGAGTTGACCACCGCATATTGCCCGCTGCCATGGCGCAGGTACATCGGATTATCGGGCGCCACCTTGTCCAGGTCCCAACGGTCCAGGGTTTCGTTGGGCCTGATGTGAAAACCCTGGTTCGCCGAGATCCACTCGCCCTTCTTGAGCTGCCTTGCCTTTTCCCCGAGGATGCGCAGCAGATCGCTCTTGGACTGAACCGCCGGGAAGCGGATGTCAAGGAATCCCGGCCAGAATTGCATGCCATAGTAGAGCATGTGATAGTGGGAATCGATCAATCCGGGGGTTACGGTCCTCCCTTTCAGATCGATCATTCGGCAGTTCGGTCCGGCGAGCGCTTTCATCTGCTGGTTGCTGCCGACATCCAGGATCTTGCCGTTCTTGACGGCTACCGCCTGAACGATCCGGTCTTGGGCATCCACCGTGATGATTTTCCCGTTGTAGAAAATGAGATCTGCGGTGTCCGCGCCCCGCAACAGCGATGACACTAAAGTGATTGCCGCAATGAGCAACATTCTTTTTTTCATGGCCGTCCCCCGTAGAAGATCCCCGGCTGCCGGCAATGCCGGAGGGATGTGAAAGATCCTGGTCGGTTCGAAAGCAGCAATGTATCGGTTTGTTATGAATTCTAGGCGTTTTTGTCTTGCGGCACAATCAGAAAACCGGGGATCGGAGCAGGAAATGATCCCGGTTCATGACATTTTCGGTGACAACGAAAAGGTCATGAACCGGCCAGGTCTATTTCCTGTTGAGCATGGCCAGGGCGCGGGTAAGGTTGGTTTGGGCGTCGGTGAAGTCGGGCTTGAGCCGAACGGCCTCCTTGAAGTGGGCCGCCGCCTCCGCAAGTAGGCCTCGCCGTGCCAGGGTTACGCCCAGATTGTTATGGGCTTCGGCAGAACCCCGGTCGCGCTTGATCACCTCCCGATACTGCGCCGCCGCCTCCTCGAGCCTCCCGAGCCGCTGCAAGACCTGGCCGAGGTTGTGATGTGCTCCGGCGAAATCAGGCTTGAGTCGCACCGCCTCACGGTATTGGGCAATTGCTTCCTCGGGTCGGCCCAGCCCGAGGAATGCGTTCCCCAGGTTGAAATAGACTTCGGCGAAATCCGGCTTGAGACGCAGGGCCTGTCGGTATTGGGCGATTGCCTCCTCATGGCGGGCGATTCCCATCAGCGCATTTCCCAGGTTGCTGTAAACTTCGGCAGCATCCGGCCGGAAACGCAAGGCCTCCTTGTGCTGCGCCACGGCTTCGCTATAACGTCCCAGCGCCTGCAAGGCGCTGCCCAGGTGGTCATACGCCTGGGCGAAATCCGGCTTGAGCCGGATGGCCTGCCGGTATTGTGCCATCGCCTCTTCAATGCGCCCCATGCGCAGCAAGGCGTTGCCGAGATTGTCGCAGGCGATGGCATAGTCGGGCCGGATCCGCAGTGCTTCTTTGAAGTGTGTCACGGCCTCCTGCAATCGGCCCAGCCGGTCCATGGCCATTCCCAGATTGTTGTGGGCTTCGGCCGTTCCGGGCTCATGCTTGAGCGCCTCGGCGTAATGTGCCGCCGCCTCATCGACCCGGCCCAGCTCCTGCAGGACGTTGGCGAGGTTGTGGTGGGCACCCGCCAGGTTCGGCATTAGCCTCACCGCCTGCTGGTATTGCGTTACCGCCTCCTCCAGACGGCCAAGGCCGTGCAAGGCGTGGCCCAGGTTGTTGTAGGCCTCGGCATAGTCCGGTTTTATCTGCAAAGCGGCTTTGTATTGTGTTATCGCCTCCTCGATCCGGCCGCTTTTCTGCAGGGCGTTACCCAGGTTGTTGCTGGCCATCCAGCACGATGGATTGCGGCTGAGCGTGGCGCGATAGAGAGTTTCGGCGTTTACGTATTGGCCGCTCTGGGCCCAGGTCGCGGCGGCCAGCGTGCCCCCCAGAAGCAGCGTCGTTGCCACGGCTGCCGGCCTGGAGGGCAACTTCCATCTCTTGGCGAGGGCTGCCAGGCCGGCCGAGCACAACGCGATCATGGCTATGCTCGCCAGGTACTGAAAATGGTCCGCCACAAACGAGTAACGGAAGGGATACACATTGAAAAAACCCAGCGCGGGCAGTAGCGTCCCGCAAAAGAGCAACATGGCGGCCAGCGGCGCCCGCGAACGTTTCCGCAATTGCCACAATCCCGTTAGCAGGACAAGGAGGCCCAGCGGGTATAAAAACTGCCACGCTTCGTTCTGGCTGACGTGCCATCGCGGGTAAATGAAAATCAGGTCAACAGGCCAGAACAATTTGCCCAGATAGAACCAGATCACCCGTCCGGCGATCAGGCACCGTTCGAGCAGTGTGAAGTGGTACTCCGCGCCTTGAGCGCCAATCAGGGTCTGTTCCACCCACGCGGTCAGCAGTCCCGCTGCCGCGCCGAGCGTGAAAAACGGCAGCAGCGGCAGGGCGTCGCGCCGCAACTTCAACTTCCCGCGCTGCCACCAGAACACCACGAGCAACGCGGCCGGCAATGTGGCCGTGACCGTTTTGCTCAGCAGGGCCAGAATGAAAAGAACCATCGCCAGCGCATACGGCAGCTTCCTCCTGCTGCTGTCGAAATGCAGGTAGGCGAGTGCCGCACTTAGATAGAGCACGCCCGAAAGCGTGTTCTTCAGTTCGGATATCCAGGCGACTGACTCTACGTGCACGGGATGCAATGCGAAGAGTAACGCCGCCAGCCAGGCCCCCGGCACCGCCAGCCGTCTGAGCAAAACAGCCACCAGGAATGCCGAGAATACGTGCAGGATGATGGTAATCAGATGGTAGCCCAGCGTGTCGTCGCCCCAAAGCCTATGCAGGACCCAGAAGGCTGAATGGGTGAGCGGATAGTATTGCTGGGTGGCACCCAGGTCGAACCAGATGCGAGACAATCCCTCCGCGGAGCGCAAATCGCTGCGGGTGATATGGCGGTCATCGTCCCAGAGCATGCCGCCATGCCAGGCTGGATAATAAGCCGCCAGCGTTGCCAGCAGCAAAGCCGGCAACAAGAGCCACTCTACCCGGCGGATTTTTGAGCTATGGGTGGAATTCGGTTGCGATGGAAGCCTTCGCTGTCTGTCCGGGCGATCCGTGGCTCGGATCGGTTTCTTGCTGCTCATGGGACGCCACTTGTATAGTGTCTGTCGCTTGACCGGCCAATCCAACTCCTGCGGACACGACGATATCGTGATTGACCGTTTAGCGACAGAGACTATATAAGCTTCCACTCTGAAAGGCAACGACCGCTCAAAAACCGGGGACGTCCCCCATGTTTACCCTATCTCCTGTAAGAAGAAATCACCTATAGCGGGCGGGGCCCCGCTGGTTTACAGGGAAAAATCACCTAAACATGGGGGACGTTCCCGGTTTTTCCGGTTTTTGTTGATCCTATGCCCGGATTGGCGCATCTATTCATGTGTAAATGTGTGCATGGTGGAAAACTATGACCTCCAAAAGAGTGCTGATAAGCGCGGCGAGCCCCATTCTTGTCGGCTTGCTCAGTCTGTATCCTGCGGCTTCCGGCCGCCAAAAAGCCAAATCAGGGGATCAAACCATCCGGCTGAACGTGGAAATGGTCTCGCTTCCAGTGGTGGTGACCAATCGCGAGGGGGTGCGGATACTGGACCTGCAGAAGGAAGACTTTCAGGTCTTTGAGGACGGTGTTGTCCAGGAGATCGCAGGTTTCGGCCTGACCGACGAGCCGGTATCCATCGCGCTTGCCATTGACACCAGCGGCAGCGTCGAGGATCAACTGGCCCGAATGCAAAACGAGGCCATTCGCTTCGTCAATCAGCTCCACCCGGATGATTCCGTCGCCATCATGTCTTTTTCGGAAGATATCGAGCTGCATGAAGACTGGAGCATGGACCGCAAGCGCAACGCACGCGGCATCAAGGAAACTCGCCATGGAACGTGCACGAAGGTGTATGAGGCCGTTTGGCTTGCTTTGGAGGAAGTTCTGAAGCCGGTCCAGGAGAGGACGGCTTTGGTGCTGTTTACGGACGGCGACGATACGGCAAGCCACAAGGCATCGCAAAAAGACACGATCGAACTGGCGAAGGAAACAAAGGCGGCGATCTACTCGGTCTATTTCCAGCCGAATATCAGGGGTTATGTCGGGGGCATTGGCGGCGGCCTTCCCGTGCCCACCACGCCGCCGACTTTTCCACCGAGCGGCGGGGGAAGCGGATGTGGCGGATTTGGGATTGGCTCCGGCGGGCGTGGCTACCTGTCCGAACTCGCCGATCTCACAGGAGGGCGAGTTTTCGACGCTCGCAGGATGGAGGACCTGGGGCCTGCGTTCGAGCAGGTGGCCAGGGAGTTGGCGAGCCAATATAGCATCGGCTATTACTCGTCCAACAATAAGCGCGACGGGAAGTTCCGCCGCGTCGAGGTCAAGGTGAAACAGAAGGGCTTGTCGGTGCGGACGAAAAAGGGATATTACGCTCCGAAGCGTTAATCCGGTCCCCTGCGATTTAGCGAATGCAGTAGGCGCCGGCTCCCAGACGGCGCGCGATAGAAAACAACACCCTTCCTCTTCTCACGCGCACACCTCCCCCATGCTCGGCTATAATGTACGCCACCACGCGGTCGGGAGGGAATGATGAAGAAAGGGATGTTGCGGCGTGAGTTCCTCGGGCTGGGTTGCGGCGCGGGCGGGTATTATCTGGGATCAAGTGCCGGGGCGGGCACCCTGCAGTCCGTTCAGGAATCGGGGCCGCTGTTTCCCTGGAAGTACAGGGAGCTCAACGTCGGGACAGCGAAGGCTAGGGCTTACAAGGGCTACTTCAATGCCGGCTGCATGTTCGGCGTGTTCGAGTCCGTTGCCGGCAGTGTGGCCGAATCGCTTGGCAAACCCTACACGGATTTTCCCTTCGCGCTGAGCGCTTGCGGGGGCGGAGGCGTGGCATCCTGGGGATCACTCTGCGGGACCTGCAACGGTGGCGCCATGGCGATTTCGCTTTTCCATCAGGACGAGATGCGCGCGAAGTTGATCCACGAGGTCTTCTCCTGGTACGAAGGCGCGAAGCTGCCCGCCTTTGTGCCTGAAGCCCCCGTCAAGGTCCGAAAAGATTTCGTGATGCCGTCCTCCCGCCCCGATTCGGTGCTCTGCCATGTCTCCATCACTCGCTGGGCCAAGGCATCGGGTCTCGCCTCCTTCTCTCCCGAACGCGCTGAACGCTGCGCCCGACTCGTGGCCGATGTGGCGGGTTATGTGGCGGAAGCCTTGAACAAGGCGCAGAAACAAACGACGCCGAAGATGCTGATGAGCGAAGTTGCTTCCGGATGCCTTGGCTGCCACGCCCAGGGAAAGCAGGCGCCGAACGAACCCGAGGTCGTAAGCCGCATGGCCTGCACCGCCTGTCACGAAGATGCCCATCATCAGAAGTAACGCAAGTCATCAGCCACGGCACGCTGTCTGGTGGCCCGGCAGCCGCACGATCAGATTCAGGTTGTCCTGCGCGCCGATTGATTATTTGTGTAATTCCTAAGACGTTGTTAGACTTCGTATGTTCCCGACCTCAGGAGACGCCACGGAGGATGCATCGTGAGCGCAAGTCAACGATTGCGCAGACGCCTTGTTCATGCTCTTCCCGTATCCCTGGGGATGGGTTTAATGGCGCTCTTCCTCTCCCCGCTGGTCTCCGAACAGAAGACCGCCGCAGCGGTTCAGGCCCAACCGCAACCGGCGTCTTCGACGGAGATGGAGATCTATTTGCGAGCAAGATCCGTAATCGATCTGACTCGCGAGGAGCTGCTTCAAACCTACGTCGACGATCTTAAAGATGTTGAGTTTAAGGAGAGTCCGACGGAGCTGGAATCCATCCTGCAAAAAGTCGGAGAAAACGTTGCGGCATTCTTTCGCGATTTTCCCAATACCGTCTCGAGGGAGCAAGTCCGTCGAGAACTGCTCAGGATCGACGGAAGAGTGTTAGATTCCATAACCCAGAATTACAACTATTCGGCGTACCTGGATAAGAGCGGAAACTGGGAAGAGGGCAGGACCGACAGCAGCGGCCGCGACATTCCGCCCGAGCGCATGTCTGGTCTTTCCTTCCTCACTTCAGGATTTGCGAGTGTCTCACTTCACTTTCACCCGAAACATCAATTCGGGTGTCGCTTTCGCTATTTGGGCCTGCAGCGTTCCGAACCCTATGCCCACGTGATCGCCTTTGCACAGAAACCGGGGATTTCGGATATCGTCTGCACTTTCTCAACGGAACTCCGGCCTGCACCGGCGCGGCTCCTGCACCAGGGATTCGCATGGGTGGATCCGAGCTCGTACCAGATCCTCCGCATGCGGCTGAACCTCCTGGCGCCCCGCAGCGATATTTTTCTGGCGGCGGCGAATTCTGATGTCCGGTTCAGCGAGGTTCGCTTCCAATCCGTGACCGCAGCGTTCTGGCTGCCCCGCGAAGTTGTTGTGACCCTCCTTTTCTACGGCCAGCTGTTCCGCAATCGTCACCGCTATTCGGATTATCAGGTGGCTACGGTTGCGGTCGAGGAAAAGTTCGCTCCGCCGGCAGTCAAGAAGAAGCCACTCTGAAAAGCGGGCATGTCCCCGCTTTATTGGATTACACTGGTTGTGAAACTATGAAACGATTACCCATTCATCCCATAGATCCGCAAAACCGGCATGTGAAAGCTGCCGCCGAAGTGCTCAGATCGGGCGGGCTTGTCATTTATCCGACCGACTCTGTGTACGGGCTAGGCTGCGATCTTTTCAACAAGAAAGCGGTGGCAGGGATCTATCAGATCAAGGGGAACGACAAGCGTAAACTGCTTAGTTTTATTTGCCCGGATCTGAAGGGAATTGCCGAGTACGCCTACGTGTCCAATCCCGCCTACAAGATCATGCGCCATCTTCTTCCCGGGCCTTATACCTTTATTTTGACCGCCACGAAACAGGTCCCTCGGATCCTGTTGGAGAATCGAAAAACAGTGGGCATCCGGGTGCCGGATAATCCGATTTGCCAGGCCCTGCTGGCTGAATTCAACTCTCCGATCATCAGCACGAGCGCATGCCTGCCCGGTCAGGCCTACCTCAGCGACCCTGACGAGATAGCAGAAACCTTCGTCCGCACGGTGGACCTGTTCCTGGATGCCGGACCCGGCGGTCTGCAACCCTCGACCATTGTTGACCTGACCGGTGAGGAGCCTATCCTGGTAAGACAAGGGAAAGGCCCTCTGCGCGAAGCGTCTCGGAAATAACCGGTATTGAGAAACAAGATATGGGTGGCGCCTTCGCGTGCAAACTGAAATCCAACCTGCCGTGGGTGCGCACTTGACCCGATGATGGGTTCACCGGACGGATACCCTGCAAGCCGGGCTAAAAGTAGGGCTCAATACCTTTTGCCATAAGGTCTGCGTAGGCGGGCAGGCCGGAAACGCCGATCGGCCGGTCCGGAAACTTTGTGCTGTAAGCTGCAAACACGGCCAATACCGCCGAAGTGTGGCGCCCCACCCTCTGTTTCAACGGCCACCCTTGCTCGTCAAAAGGCACCGCCAGCCTCCCGAGCTTTGCAGCCCTCAAGTACTTGTCGTCCGTTCCGTCCACAACCAGGCGCGCGTCCGTGGCGCCGCGCAGGCGGCCCTGCGAGGCGTTGGCGGTTTCGAAAAGCATTGCCAGCGCACCCGTCGAGTCGCCCAGCTCTCGGTGAGAAAGCCCTCGCAGGTTCCGGGGCGAGGGTTCGAGAGCAATCTTGATGTCCTCAAACTCGAGGTTCAGGACAGCGACGGAGGCTACTTTCATCGCCCGCTCGTGAGCAACAACGGCATTAATGACCGGGTATTCGGGCGAGGCCTCGTGCAGGTCGAGAATCAGGTCGACCTTCTCCGATTGGATCAGCGAGGTGATTCCGTAAGCGACTTTCTCGGTGAATGTCCCGTCAGGTCGGCCGGGATAGGCGCGGTTCAGATTTCTGGTTTCTGCCCCGGAGAGTTTCTGCCTGGAGGATGCATGGACATAGATGTCCGGGTCCGGCCACTGGTCGATCGGGCTTGTAGCCCGGCTCCCGTAGCGGAAGGCCCTGGGCCCGGATAGGGCGTTGAATTCCAGCAACCGGGGCGAGGCCTCCTGATAATCGCTGTGGGTCATCGCTGACCGGTTCGCATGAGGCACCACAAAGATTTTTCCCGATTGGGGCACGGCGTTTTCCACGACTAGGATGGCGGCCAGAAAGCCGGCCGGCTCGTTGCCGTGCGTTCCGCCCAGAATGAGTGCGGTCGCGCCGGGCTTGCCGGAGTCGAGCACATAGACCTCCGTATCGCCACGGCTGCCGCCGATCCCCGGAAACCACTCCGATAGCTTCCTGACTGCGGTGACCCCCGGCCCCTTGCGGATCGGCTCATTCCGTCTTTGAGCGAGATATCCGGGTGTCACAGACGCGATCAGAGCCAGGCTTCCGGCAAACACGCAAATCGAAGAAGCCAAACGTCGCCGGGATCCGGATGCAACCGTTTTCTGCGCTTGTGCCGATGCCTCACTGCCGTTGGTGTTGGCCATCAGGATGCTCCCAGGCTAGTTTCTGTTGCGAAATTCGTTCCGCCCACCGGCCCAGCCCCGTAGAGGCGGCAAGAGAATAGCCCCGGGCGCAAGCCCGGGGTTGGGTCGGGACGCAGCGTCGAACCCCGGAGGGGTGACAGAAGAAGGCTGCCAGAAAGCTCTTTCGCCCCTGCCGGGGCTCCTTTTACGCAACATCCTGTCCGGGGGCTTGCGCCCCCGGCTATTATCTTTCCGCCCCTCCGGGGCTCGGCCAGTACGCACATCGAAAAAACCAGGCGGCGCCGGGATCGGCCGGCTGTGACCGTTTTCTGCGGCTGTGCCGTTGTCACACTGCCGCTAATGTTATGCATCAAGGTGTGCTCCTAGGCAATCATGAGAGCCCGCAACACCAGAGGCACAAGCACCAGGCCGGCGTTGATCTTGAGCTTCAGGCTGCGCTGGGAAAAGATCTCGGCGACCACGAAGAGCACAGCCAGTGCGACGATGGCGCGATACACGAGCGTTATCATATTCAGACCCCCAGGAGCTTTGCGATCGGGTTCGCAAATGCGAGAATCAGGACCCCCAAAACCACGGCAGCGGCGGCAGGAACCAGGCAGCGGCGGACGATCGCCAGATAGTTCTCGCCGATGAGGCCCGCAGTAACAACCGGCGTGAATGCCACCGGCGGCAGGTAACTGCCCATGGCGCCGATCAGAGAAAGGGCCGAGAGCACGACGATCTGGTTCCGTCCGAGTAGGGCAAGCGCAAATGGCACACCGAGAACGCTCGCGCCGCCATACACCGAAATGCCGCCGAAAACCGGCAGGATGATCGCGATGCCTGCAAGCAGGAACGCACTGGGGATCGAAAGGGAGCCGACAACGATGGCGCCCCGGAGGCCGGTCAGCGTGAGCACCTCGATCAGCATGCCGACCCCCAGGAGAATGCCGATGACCGGCAGTATCTCGCTTACGCCCGCGCGCGCCGCCCGGACGACGCCGAACCGCCGCCCCGAGAACACGCCGGCGAGGCTCCCGAGAAGAAACGTCAGCGGCAGGCGCGGATCGGGAAACCAGCCCGGAAAAGCCTTGGGCCCGACCATCAGGACGATGATGACCAGGAGCGGCAGGTAAAGCAGCGCCCGGCGGCTGCCCCGGTAAGATGATTCCCCGTGCTCAATACGGTTTTGCACGACAATTTCGGCGAGCTTGCTCCGGTCGACACATCCGGCCGCGATCCAGAGAGTGGTCAAGATGGCGGGGAAAAATGTCAGCAGCGCCAGGACAAAGTCGAAGCCGATGTAGGGCATATCGATGCCGCCGCCGATGATCATCACGGGAATATTGACCGGCGGCGCAATCATGCCGTAGACCGCGGCGCTTGAGATCACCGCTCCGGCAGAAGACAGCGGCAGGCCCATGCGCAGCAGAACCGGCGCGACAATCGCTCCCGTGCCCAAAACCGACGCGGTGCACGAACCGGTGATCATGCCGGGAAACATGATCAGCACCGTCAGCGCGACGAGAAGAAGCTTCGGCCGGCTCCCGAGGCGCACGATGATGCTGCGGGTAAGCTCACGGAGAAGACCGTTCGCTTCGATCACCTTCATGAAAATCATTGCCATGATGATGACCAGGCCGACGTCGAGATAGCTGAACATGCCCTCCACCAGGTGTTCTACCGGGAAGCCCTTGCCGGCTGCGAGCGCCAGAAGAACCGAGCTGGCTGCAAGACTCAAGGAAACCGGCAGCTTTGCGATCACAACCAGCGCGATGAAACTTGCTGCGGTCAGAAAGAGAAGCGCTACCTCGATCAGATCCATGGCGGCTCCGGCAGCAGGGTCGAGAGCGGAGAACTCCCCTATTGGAAGGCCTTCTGGAGCGGTTCTACGGCTTTCGAGATTCTCTCCACCTTGTCCAGGGGGATTTTGCCGCCGCAGAGCTTGCCGAAGAATCCGTCTTTGTCCCCTTCGGCGACCACAATGACATAGTCGCAGAAGGGAACAGCAGCCTGAATGAACTTGTCGGAGAGTTCGCCCCGGCGCGCCTCGCCGCCGATGTGCAGGCCGATGATCTTCATGCCCAGTTTCTTTCCCTCGACCATGACAGCCTTGGCCCGGTCAAGCTCGGCATCCGCCGAGACCCCGGCGGCGCCCAGGCCCTTCGTGCTCCCGCCGAGGACGACAATCAGCGTCTTTGCGCCCGAGCCGGAAAGCTCCGAAGCCTTTGCCTGGGCGCTGATCTTGTGAGGCACGGCGGCCCGCTCGAGAAGGACCTTCACCATCTCGATGTCGGCACTCTGGCCGACGGAGGTCAGAAATGCGGGCTTCGACGCGATGGGCCCCTTGAGCACGTAGCTTTGGCCGAACAGGGCGGCTGCCAGTGCAAGGGCGGCCGCAGTTGTGAGCATGATCATGCGCTTCATTGTCTTCTCCTTGTTGAGATTCGGTATCGCACTTCAGTATGCGGCGGCCTGTCCATCACGGCGCGGGTCCGCACCGCCGTATAGCATCTTTGCGATGTAATCATACAGAACCGCGTGGACGCCGCCGAACGAGGGGTCGTAATCGAGTCCCACGGTGATCTCGTGCCCGAGTGCCTTGACCCCGTTGTACGCATGGATCGAGTAGCGGCCTTCCATCGAGAGATTGCCGGTGCGCGCCTGGAAGAGGCGCGGCGCACTGATCGCCAGCTGGATCGGCATGCGGCGATCGATCACATTCGAGATCACCTGGGCGACGGTCGGTATGATGCGGGTCGCGCCGGGAGAGCCCAGGGCCATGAACGGGCGCCCCTGCGGGTCGAGCACCAGCGTCGGGCTCATGCTCGACAGGGGCCGCTTCCCCGGCTCGATAGAGTTGACAGAGCCGGGCCTCACATCAAAGTCGTCCATGTCGTCTCCCATGATGATGCCGGTCCCCGGCACCACAACCCCCGATGCGAAAAACATGTTGATGGTCTTGGTTACGGCGGCCATGTTGCCGGCCTTGTCCATCACGCTGAAGTGCGTGGTCGAGCCCGATTCGTATTTCCAGGGATCACCCGGCGTCGCGGCCGGCATCGACTTGTCAGGAGAGATCAGCGCGGCGAGATCCTTGGCATAGGCCTTGGAGGTGATGCCCAAGTAGGGCACCTTGACGAAATCCATGTCGGCCGAGTACTTGCTTCGGTCGGCAAAGACGAGTTTCATGGCTTCGGACCAGAGATGCGTGGTTGCCGTCGTTCCTTCGCCGAGTCTGGCGAGATCGAAATTCTCGAGGATATGAAGCAGCTGGATCACATGCATGCCGCCGGAGGGCGGCGGCGGCGAAATGATAGTGTAACCGCGGTAACTGCCGGTGACGGGCTTCCGGATCTTCACCTGATACTTGGCCAGGTCCTCCATCGTCAGGATCCCGCCGCACCTCTTGACCTCGTCGACGATCTTGCGCGCGATCTCCCCCCGGTAGATTGCGTCCGCGCCCTGCTTCTGGATGAGGCGCAGAGTGTTCGCCAGATCCTTATTGATGATCTTGTCGCCCACTTCCCATGGGAAGCCGTCGCTCGAATAGATGGCCAGGCCGTTCTGGAATTTTCGCAGCTTGCCGAAGTTGTCTTTGAGAATCTGAGCCAGGTTTGCGGTGACCGGAACTCCCCGTTCGGCCCAGTCGATCGCGGGCTGGAGCACCTGCGCCCGGGTCAGTTTTTTGGAGCCGTAATTCTCGAAAGCGTACAGGAGCCCCCGTACTTCTCCCGGCACTGCCGAAGCCAGACCGCCTTCAACCGAAGCGTTGCCGACGGGGCGGCCCCTTTCATCCAGCTTGTACATAGCGGGAGTCGCGGCTGCCGGCGCCGCAGGCCGGAAGTCGATGACAACGGCTTCTTTCATGCCGGCCATTTTGATGGTCATGAAGCCGCCGCCGCCGATGCCGGACGCGTTCGGCTCGAGGACGCCGAGCGCGAAGCCGGTTGCCACCGCCGCATCGACTGCGTTGCCACCCCTCTTGAACATTTCGATCCCGGCCAGGGAAGCTTCAGGTTTCGCCGCCGCGACGACGCCTTTGGTGCCTGCGGATCCCCGGCTATAGAGATTCGCCGGCGTCTGGGAAGCGACGAATGAGTCGATGGCAAAAAACGAGGCAGCCAGAATGACTGCTGCCGTGAGTCCGCGCCGGCGATGGAATCTGGTCGATGGCATTGAGGATATCCTCCAAAATGTGCAACGTGCCGATATCGAGAGCCTAATCGCGGCTCCAGAAAAGTAAAGGGAAAAATCGACCGTGTGGGCGCCGGCTGCCAGACGGCGCTATGGAATGAGCGACACCGCAGACCCCGTCCGGCGTCCTGGGCCTACCGCTTTATCCGGAGATGACTTTCACCCACACCTGCCGTGTGCGCGGGCCGTCGAACTCGGCGAAGTAAATGCCCTGCCAGGTGCCCAATTGGAGTCTGTCGCGGGACACGAACACAGTCTGGCAGGACCCCATCAGGCTCGCCTTGATGTGGGCGGCGGAGTTACCTTCCGAATGGCTGTATTGATCCTCCCAAGGGACGATCTTGCCCAGTTCCGCAAGCAGGTCCGACTGCACAGTCGGGTCGGCATTTTCGTTGATGGTAACCCCGGCCGTCGTGTGCGGGACGAAGATGTAGCAGACGCCTTCTTCGATGCGGTGCTGCCTGACAACACGCTCCACTTGAGCCGTGATATCAACCAGACACGAATGGGCCCCCGTGCGTATCTCGAGTTTGTCCAACACCGGATTCCCCCTTAATTAGTCTCTGTCGCGAAATTCGCTCCGCCCTCTGGCCCAGCTCTGCAGGGGCGGCAAGATAATAGCCCCGGGCGCAAGCCCGGGGTTGGGCCCGAAGTCAGTGCCAAGCCCCGGAGGGGCGACAGAAAAAGGTTGCGGACAAAGATCTTTCGCCCCTGCCGGGGCTCATTAAATGCAACATTCTATCCGGGGGCTCGCGCCCCCGGCTACTATCTTTCCGCCCCTGCCGGGGCTCGGCCGGCACACTCTGCAACCGGGTATCGCGACAGATACTGATTAGTCCTGCCGCCTAACGCGTGGCGCGGGCCGGGTTCCAGGCGAAGTCGCCCCGTGCGAGGCTCCAGTCGTTGCCGAACCAGCCGATCACCCGGGTGCCGTCCGTTCCGGCCCGGAGCATTTCGGCGGAAAAGAGCATCAGGTCCGGGAAGCCGGCGCCCGAAACAAAATACTGGCCCGGGCCGGCCGCCGTCCAGCCTGGGCCGGATGAAATAGGCTCCGAGGTCGACGCCCACGAATTCGCGCTCGCCTATGCGTGCGCGGCCGCTGCGGACCTCGACCGGACTGTTTCCCAACAGCTTGGTCCAGAGTGCATTGGTGTCGGCATTCCCGTACAGAACCACGTTGCGATCAGGTTCCTTTGCCGGATCGAATGATTTGTCCGGAACAACATCGACGCTCCCGTTCCCCCGGTACCAGAACATCTCGGCGTCAAACCTGGCCTTGTCGAAAGCGCGGGCGTTTTCTTCGGCATTGCCGAGGGTGCCATAGACCAGAGCCACGCGATGGCGGAAGGCGTCCTTGAAACCGCCGGAGCGCTGGGGGCCCTTGTGTCCGGGATCGGTCGGCGGCGCTGTCTGCCAACCCGCAGACGTGCGCTCCAGGACCAGCCGGCCGTCGGCGTCCGGCTTGGCCTCGAGCCGCGTGCCATCCAGATCCAGCGCGACCGTTCCGCCGGAAGGCGAAACCCTTCCCGTGTCGAGCGCCATGCGGGCGATATTGGCGGTCGTGCCTTTGAACACTCCCGTCTTGGCGTCCCGCTCGATCGCCACGCGGCTGTATTCCAGCGGTTGTTCCTGGGCCAGGATGGTGACCCAGTGCGACCTCGCCGAAATCCCCGGATTGGCCGTGATGAACTCCACTCGTCCGGTCTCCCGGTCGGCAGGCCGGCTGTGCTGTTTCAGAAACTCGAACAGCGGCGGCCAATCGACGCACTGATTGCCCCACCAGTGCTCTGCTCCCGGCTGCTCATAATAGGCGAAGTCCGCGTGGAATTGCGCCAGGAGTGTGTGCATAAAACGCGCCTGCACGGCCGGCACATTGGTGTCCTTCTCGCCGTGAAGGACATAGACGCCGTAGTGCAGAAAATTGCGCGCCATCTCGACGGTCTCGCCCGGGTGATTGGCGCGCGCCAGCATCTTTTCGACTTGGGTCGGTTCTTTATAGACCGGGCCGCCGCCGTACGACGAGAAGCTGTGCCAGCCCGCACTGGGCGCGATGGCCGCCCAGAGGTCGGGGAAGGTCACGCCCACATGCCAGGTTCCATGCCCGCCCATGGAATGTCCCGTCAGGTAGGTCCGGGCCGGATCGGTGCCGAATATGCGCGAGGCTTCGGCCAGGACCTCAAGTGAGTCGAGACGCCCCCAATCTTCCCAATCAAAACCGTACGGGCGGCGGTTGGTCGGCGCCACCACATAGGCCCAGTCCTTGGGCTGGTAGGCGCGCGCCTGACCGATCGCTTCCACGCCGGCACCGTGCAGGGATAGAACCAGAGCCGGCCTTGCCGCGCTCTCGCCCGATGCCGCGCCTGTGAACGGGACGACAGCGTAATATTGTACGCTGCCGTCGATCTCGCTGACGAACGTACGCACGTGATGCGCCGCAGGCGCGAGCGCCTTGAGCCCGATCTCGAAGGCTGGTATCTCGATTTCGCTGCCTCCGGCCCGGATGCGCGCGCGGAGCGCCAGCCGGAGAAGTCCTTCGGCGGAAGGGGCCTGAAGGGCCAGCGGCACGGCCAGCTTCCGGGTCATGAGCGGCGGGATGATCGCTGCCAATGACGCCGTTCCGGTCTGGCCGCCAAGCGAGTATGAGATGGTAATGAAACGGATGGTCTCTTCCGTGGCGTTCACCAGGCGGATACCAGCCCAATAGGGGCCCGTGCTGCCGATGACCAGATCGGGAAGAGTCGGATCGCTGTCGGTAAAGAAAACCGGCGCTGCCGGCTCGAGGAGGCGGGCACGCACCCGGCCGCGCTCACCCTGGAAGAGAAACTCATTCCTGCCCTCCCGCAATTGGACCGGGTGCCGGACCCAATCCATCCCGTACTTCTCCCCGCCCCGCGGTCGGCCATTGACGCGGACGACATAGTACCCCGAGGCATCGAGGATCATCGTCCGCGGCCGCTCGGAGCGCACCGCAATATAAAGGTAGCCGCCATTCAGCGCACGATTCTGAATCCAGCCGTCAGCGCCGGCCTCAGCCCTTGTCCATGTCTGGGTCCGGCTCCGGTCATCCGGGCCGACGACCTCTCCCTCGCGCGGCTCGCGGTAGGCTCCCGTCGCGATCTGCCAGGCGAGGAAATCGGATGGAACGGCGCTCCGTCCGTAGCCGCCGAGCAGGCCAGCGACCAGGCCCTCGCGCAATACAAGTTCCTTGGCTGCCGCGGACAACGTGAGTTCATGGGCCGTCTGCGCGGCCGCCTGGGGGGCCGTCACGTCTTGCGGGCCCGCAGTCACTGCAGGCTGCGCCGCTAGAAGGAGAATGGCCGGGAACACACGGAAACAGAACGGGCAAGACATGCGCACCTCCAGGACCGGGAATCCCGGCGTTCGAGTCGATCCCCGCGCCGCCGGACTCTGCCGGGCGAACATATCCCAACCGGCGCACCCATGTCAAAAACTCCCGCGCAACAACCCTGTGCGCCGCAGGCGCCTGCTCCTTATACGCATTTCCTTCGTGATGAATCGGGACGTGCCGCACCTTCGGCGCTCGATGTCTTGGCGATGTCCGTATCCCGGCCTCACGGCCGGGCCTATTCTCTGCCGGCCCTTCGGGCCTTGCCAGGCCCTGAATCCGACAGGCTACCTCCTCGAGGCTGGATCTCGGCCGCATTTTCGCGGCATACATGAATGGTCACGGAATCCAGGCGCGAAGCGCCGGCAGAGAGCAGCCCCGCGCGTCAGCGCGCGGTTGAGCAGAGTGTGGCAACAAGGCCCGAAGGGCCGGCACATTTTTTGCGCCTACATCTATACCCGCACAAAGGCGTGTAGGGAACAGGCTCCTGCGCCGCTTTGTACCCCGGTCCCTGACCGGCGCATCTCCTTGTACGCATTTCCTTCGTGATGAATCAGGACGTGCCGCACTCCAAAGCCTTCGGCCAAGATTGCAATATCGGTGTTCCAAGGACTCCGGCTCCGTTCCCACCGCAGGCGATTTTTTTGTTGACAACGGCCGGCGCGATTGTATAATAGTATCGAAATATGGAAACATATAAACTTGGTGATTGATGATAATGAAAAACAAGCAGGCGGCTAGAAAGATCTTTGAGATGCAGTGCCAGATCTGCAAATCGATGGCCCACCCGGTGCGGCTCGAAATCGTGGAACTGCTCAGCGGGGACGAGATGTCCGCGGCGGCCCTGCTCGAGGAATTGGGGACCTCCAAAGCCAACCTGTCGAAACATATGGCCTTGCTCACGCAAGCCGGCATCGTGGATGCCACACGGGCCGGCCGGCAGGTCACCTATCGGCTCACGCACCCCGAAATCCACGAGGCCTGCCGCATCATGCGTTCCATCCTGTACCAACGATTGAAGGAGGGCGAGAAGCTGGCTTCGGCCATCGGCTCACCGAGGGGGTAAGTACACATGGCGAAAAGGGGACATTCCGCTTTTCCCGGATTGGCACTCAAATGGCTCAATCAAGCTGGAAAAGCGGAATGTCCCCTTTTCGCCCCATGTCTCGTGTCGGATGCCACTATGAAAAACACGCCTCATGCTAGAAATCTGATTTTGGCCTTGTCCGGCCTATTCCTGTTGTCTCCCTGGCTCGCCGCCCAGGAGAAGCTGACCCTGGAGCAGGCGGTGCGCAGAGCGCTCGAAAACAACCCCGAACTGGCGATCGACGCCCCCGCGCGCGCGGCGGCCAATTCCGAAATGGAAGCGGGGAAGGCCGGTTATCGGCCGCGGCTGGATTTCGAGCAATCCGTACTCGGCGGCAACAATCCGGTCTATGTGTTCGGCACGCTGCTGACCCAGCGCAACTTCACCGCGGCCAATTTTGATCTTTCGGCCCTGAACCGGCCTGATGCGCTACAGAACTTTCAGACGCGCGTCCTGGCTCAGCAAAACCTCTGGGATTTCGGCCGCACGCGGCAGCGTGTTGACTCGGCGCGCCTGGGGGTTGAGATGGCGGATCTGAGGCATGAGGACCATCAGCGGCAGACCCTTCTGGCCGTGTTCGAAACCTACTACGCGGTCTCGCTGGCACGCGAAAGCCTGGAGGCGGCCCAAACGGCCCTGCAGTCGGCCGAGGCCATTATGAAGCAAGCGCAAGCGCGCGTCGACAGCGGCCTGGCAGTCGAGGCCGATCTGCTGCGCAGCCAGGTTTACCTTGCATCCGCGCGTCAGCAGGAGATACAGGCTCGCGGCCAGGGGGAGCTGGCCCGGGCGGCGCTGAACCGGCTCATGGGAGCGCCGTTCGCTGCAGACTTCGGCGAGACGGCGCCCTTGATTCGGGCCGCCTACCCGGTACCATCGGAGGAAGCTCTGTGGGCGGAACTGCGCAAGCGGCGCCCCGATTATCAAGGCCTCCAGGCTGAGGTACGCCAGGCGGAGCTGGAGGTTGTCGGCAAGAAGGCCCAGTATTACCCGACCCTGGGAGTCTTCGCCGCCTTGGAGATGGACCACCCTTCGCTATGGGAAGCAGGCGGCAGCAACTGGACCGCCGGCTTGAGCCTGCGCTGGAATGTCTATGCGGGCGGCAGCGACAGCGCCATGCTGAAAGCGGCGAGGTATCGCCTGGAACAGAAGCAGCGCCAGCTTGCGGCAATGGAATCCGCCATGCAACTGGAAGTGCACAACGCCCTGGTGCAGGTCCGCACAGCCGCACAGCAAGTGCAGGTCATGCAGGCGGCCGAGAATCAGAGTCTGGAGAGTCTGCGCATCCTGAAGAACCGCTACGAAGCGGGACTTGCCACGATGACCGATCTGCTCTCCGCCGAGGCCGCACGGAGCGCGGCGCGCACAGCCCTTGCCCAGGCCATATACAGGCACCGCCTCAGTTATGCACAAATGGAGTTTGCCGCCGGGGTCCTCAGCCCGAACTCCGCAGCCATGAAATGATTGGGAAAACCTCGTCCTAGATCCAAGGGAGTGAGCAAAACATGCGAACCAGCCAATTAGCTTTTCTGATGCCAGCGGGCGCTTTGCTATTCGCGGCTTGCGGCGGGCACACCCCGCCGGTTGCACCCGCGACCCCGGTCCGTGCGGAAGTTATGACAGTGCAGAGCCAATCGATCCCGGCTTTTCTGCAAGCGCCGGGAACGGTTCAGCCCAGGGATCGGGTGGTGCTGTCTTCACAGATCAACGGATTCATCCGGGAAGTCAGCGTGCGTGCAGGCGATACTGTGGCTGCGGGGCAGGTCCTCGTGACCCTCGACTCCCGGGATGCCGATAGTCAGAAGGAGGGCGCGCAGGCGGCCATTGAAGAGGCCAAAGCGGCTCTCGCCGAAGCCCGCAGCGGAGCGCAGATGGCACAGAGCATGCGTGCCGCAGCGAAGGCTTCCGCTGACCTTGCCAATGGAACGTACGCCCGCTATCAGAAACTCTCCGAGAGCCGTTCCGTGTCCCCTCAGGAACTGGATGAGATGCGGGCGCGGCGCGAGGCCACGGCGGCGGATCTCGCCGCTAAGGAGGCCATGGTTGCGGCGGCCGGGGACCGCCTCCGGCAGGTCGAGGCGCGCATCGCGCAGGTCGGGGCGCAGCTGCGCCGGGCGGAAGTCTACCGCGGCTGGTCCGTTGTGAAGGCGCCTTCTGCCGGAAGAGTGGTCGAGCGCAGCGTGGATCCCGGCAGCGCCATCTTCCCCGGCGGTCCCTTGATCACTCTCGAATCAACCTCCAGGCCGCAGGTGCTGGCGAGCCTGCCCACCGGGGACGCCGGTTCCCTGCGCAACGGGATCGATGTCCGGGTGCGGATTCCAGACCAGCCGCAAGCGGCCGTGACTGGGCGAATCACGGAGATCATTCCGCTATCCGCGCCCGGAAGCCATACGGTCCAATTCAAAGTGGATCTGCCGGCCGGTGTGGCCCTCGTTTCCGGCAGCTTTGCATCGGTGGAGATATCGATGGGGACGCGCCCCGCGCTCCTGGTTCCTTTGCAGGCAGTGCGGGAGAACGGGCAGCTCGCGGGCGTCTTCGTTGCCGATCCTTCAGGCAAAGCGAGCTTCCGCCTCATCAAGGCGACTCCTTTCGATTCCGATAGGATGGAGATCCTGGCTGGAGTCAAGGCGGGAGAACGGATCATTGCAAAACTCACCGATCAGATCATCGATGGCGTTTCCCTGGAGATCCGGCAATGAGCAGACCGCAACTGGCAGGCAGACTCGCACACGCTTTCATCAACTCGAAGCTCACGCCGCTCGTCCTCATTGCCGCAATTGCCATGGGCGCAGCCGCAGTGTTGCTCCTGCCCCGGGAGGAAGAGCCGCAAATCATCGTCCCGATGATCGATGTCTTCGTCGCTCTGCCCGGCGCTTCGGTCCGGGAGGTCGAAACCAGAGTTACGAAACCGATGGAACGGCTGCTCCGGGAAATTCCGGGCGTGGAGTACATCTACAGCACCTCCAGCCCCGGGGCTTCCATGGCGATTGTGCGGTTCTATGTGGGGGAGGATGAGGAAAAGAGCATCGTCCGTCTCAACCAGAAGATGTTCGCCAACTTCGACCTCATCCCTCCCGGCGCCTCTCAGCCGCTGATCAAGCCCCGTTCCATCGACGATGTCCCCTTCCTGGCACTGACTCTCTGGAGCAGCCGAATGGACGGGTATCAGATCCGGCGTGTGGCGGGCGAACTGCGCAACGACCTGCAGAAGATACCCGACATCTCCGCCACTCAGATTACCGGCGGCCAGCGGCGGCAACTCCTCGTCGAGCTTAATCCGGTACAGTTGAGCGCCTTCGGCCTGAGCGCCTCCAAGGTTCGCGGAGTGCTGCTGATGGAAAACCGCGAGGCCGATGCCGGCACTTTGACCAGCGGCAACGAAGCGATTGCGGTCCACCTGAATGGATTCCTGCGTTCTGCGGATGATCTGGCCAACCTCGTGGTGGGAGTCCGCAACAGCCTCCCCGTGTACCTGCGTGACGTCGCGCGGATCAAGGACGGCCCCGAGGAACCCAAAGACTATGTCCTGTTCACTCCGGGGCCGGCAGCGGCCATCAAGGGGATTCATCTCGAGGGAGAAAGCCCCCGGTCGGTGCCAGGGCTGGCAATCGCCACGGAGCCGCAGAGGAGCGACCTGAACCCGGCGGTCACGATCTCGTTCGCCAAGCGCAAAGGGAAGAACGCCGTCATACTCGCGGAAGAGGTGATGAAAAGGGCAGAAGCCTTCCGCGCCCGCTATTTTCCGGCTGAGCTGCAGATGACGATCACCCGGAACTATGGCGAGACCGCAGCGGAAAAATCGAACGAGCTTCTGCTGCACATGATGATCGCGGTGTTGTCGGTAACCCTGCTGATCTGGCTCATTCTTGGATTCCGGGAAGCCGGTGTGGTGGCCGTGGCCATCCCCGTCACCCTGGCCCTGACGCTGGTCGTTTTTCTCCTGTACGGATATACGCTGAACCGCATCACTCTCTTCGCGCTGATTTTCTCCATCGGCATCCTGGTGGATGACGCCATTGTTGTGATTGAAAACATCGTGCGGCACAAGCGCCTCCCGCAGAACCACGGCCGTCGTTTCGCCGATGTCGCCGTGGAGGCGGTGGACGAAGTCGGCAACCCGACCATCCTGGCTACTTTCACGGTGATCGCCGCCATCCTGCCCATGGCCATGGTCCGCGGGCTCATGGGACCCTACATGCGCCCTATCCCCATCGGCGCATCCGCGGCCATGATATTTTCTCTGCTGGTGGCTTTTGTGATAACGCCCTGGGCGGCGCTGCGGCTTCTCCGGGACTCGGGGACCTCCCATCACGAGGGGAGCGAAAGCGAAAACTGGAGCACCCGGCTGTATCGGAAATTCATGGGCCCACTGCTCGCTCATAAGAGAAACCAATGGGGATTCCTGGCGCTGGTGTTGCTTCTGCTGTTGGTCGCGATGAGCCTGGTTTACTTCCGCCTGGTCGCCGTCAAGATGCTTCCATTCGATAACAAGAGCGAGTTCCAGGTCATCGTCGACATGCCGGAAGGGACGAGCCTGCAGGAGACCGCGGCGGTTACACAGGAACTCGCCTTGCAGCTGAAGCAGGTCCCGGAGATCACAGACCTGCAATCGTATATCGGGACAGCCTCGCCGTTCAATTTCAACGGCCTCGTGCGGCACTATTACCTGCGGCGGGGCGATAATGTTGCGGACATCCAGGTCAACCTCACCCCCAAGGGAGAACGCTCCGATCAAAGCCATGCCATTGCGCGCCGGGCAAGAACCTTGCTGCAGCCGGTGGCTCAAAAGCACGGGGCGCGGATCAAGGTGGCCGAGGTTCCTCCGGGGCCGCCGGTGCTCCAGACCCTGGTGGTTGAGGTCTATGGCCCGAGTTACCAGCGCCAGATCGAGCTGGCCAGAGAGATACGCGACACCCTGGATACAACGCCCGGAATTGTCGATGTCGACTGGTATGTGGAGGACCCGCAGCCCGAGATGCGCTTCCGCGTGGATCGCCTGAAGGCATCGATGGCCGGCGTCTCCCTGGCCGAGATCCAGCAGACCGTGCAGCTCGGCCTCAACGGAGCGGAGACGGGCCTGGCCCACCTGCCGAGCGAAGCCGAAGATGTTCCCCTGGTGCTGCGCTTGCCTCTCGCAGATCGCAGCCGGATCGAAGATCTCAATAACCTGCGCATCGCTTCTTCGGCGGGCAAGCTGGTGCCGCTTGCGGAACTGGGGGCCTGGGAAAAATCCGCTCGTGAAAGCAGCATCTATCACAAAAACCTCATGCCGGTGGTCTATGTCACCGCCGATGTGGCGGGAAAAGAGGAAAGCCCCGTCTATCCGATCCTGCGGCTGGATGCGGAGCTGAAATCGAAACCGCTTCCCGAGGGGTACACACTCGAGACATACACAGCCCAGCAGCCGGCAGACAGCAACAAGCTGGCCATGAAATGGGATGGCGAGTGGCACATCACCTACGAGGTATTCCGCGATCTTGGACTCGCCTTCGCTGCGGTCCTGGTCTTGATCTACATCCTGGTAGTAGCCTGGTTCCAGAGCTTCAAAACCCCCTTGGTGATTATGGCTGCGATCCCCTTCTCTCTGGTGGGAATCCTACCCGGACATTGGGCCATGGGCGCATTTTTCACGGCAACCTCGATGATCGGGTTTATTGCCGGCGCGGGCATCGTGGTCCGGAACTCGATCATTCTTGTGGATTTCATTGAGTTGCGGCTCAGCATGGGAGAGCCTTTGGAACAGGCGGTTGTGGATGCCGGCGCCGTCCGTTTCCGGCCCATGATGCTGACAGCCGCGGCTGTGGTCGTCGGGTCGGCCGTGATCCTGTTTGATCCGATTTTCCAGGGCCTGGCCATTTCGCTCATGGCGGGGGAAGTAGCCTCGCTGCTGCTCAGCCGAATGACCGTGCCGGTGCTTTTTTACATGATGCGGCGGCGGGAACTGCGGCGGAATCCAGCACCCCGGCCGGCGGCCGCGTAACAACCTGGAGGTCACTTATGACATTACCCGCATTTCCACCTAAAAAAATCCTGGTGCCGACGGACCTGAGCGCGACCTCGCTCCCCGCGTTTCATTTCGCCCGGGTGTTGCACGGGCAGTTTGGCAGCGAGGTTCATGTCCTGCACGCGCAGCATTTCGAACTGCCGCCCTATTTCTCGAGCGGGCAGATCGAGAGCTTGACACATGAGATCAGGAAATCCAGAAGCGCGGCTGCGGAATATCTGCGCAACGAAAGCGCAGCCGCTCTGGGATTCGATGCGGAGGTGGCAGTTGTCGAGAAACCCCCGGTGGAGGCGATCCTGGAAGCTGCCGGGACCCTGGGTGCGGACCTGATTGTCATGGGGACCCACGGGCGTCGGGGTGCGGGTCGTTTCTGGCTCGGTTCCGTCGCCGAGAAAATTCTGCATGAGAGCACGAAGCCCATATTGGCGGTACGCCAGGGCATGGTTGCTGCCTCGTTTGGCCATGTCTTGTGCCCCGTGAGTTTTACCGACATGGGCCGGCAGGCGCTCGAGTATGCCATCGCCATGGCCGAGGCCGGCAGGCTGCGGCTCACGGTCCTTCATGCCCTGGAAGAAGGGGACAAGCCGCTGGACTGCGCCCTGGTGCCGGCGGAGGTCAGGGAGCGATGCAGTGTCGAAGAACTCACCTACCCCGGTGATGCGGTAAAGGCGATCCTGTCGGCCGCAAACGCGCTCAAACCGGATCTTATCGTTATGGGGGCGGAACGTAAATTGTCGATTTTCGGAGAGCTCTTCAGCAGCACAACCGAACGAGTCATGCAGTGGGCCGAAGTGCCGCTGCTGGTGGTGCCCAAGGTAACGGGGTAAAATTGAAAACATCGGGTATTCAAGGAGGATAAAGATGAGCATGGAAAGATGGATTCGCATGATTGCCGGAATGTTCGTATTAGCCAGTTTGGCGCTCGCCCATTGGGTGAACCTCAACTGGCTTTGGTTTACTGCCTTTGTCGGCGCCAATCTGTTCCAGTCGTCACTCACACGGTGGTGCCTGATGGAAGAGATCCTTCACAAATTGGGGATCGCTCAAAAAGTGTCCCGATAGATCTGTGAAACGGTCGAGTGTGCCGCCGGCCGGCGGCGGGAGGAGCAAGCAGCGCATGCCTATCTATGAATTCGAATGCCTCGAGTGGGGGGCGATATTTGAAAAGTTGTTAAGAAAAGCAAATACGGCAGCGGAAGTCGCCTGTCCGCGGTGCGGTGCCCGCAAGCTGGAGGAGAAGTTCTCCGTCTTCTCTTCGTTCGCGAAAGGCGGTTACTCAACATCCCCTGGAGGCTGCGCACCCGGCGGGGGCTGAAGCTGGTAATGACCCGGCCGGCCGTGTGCCGGTCCCAGTATCTATTCCTGACATCCTGTAACCTTGATGAAAAGGATTTTTTCCATGGAAATGATCATTGATTTTCCCGGCGGCGCCCGCGTGGCTGCTCGCTTCGGGGGATTTAACATCGAGACGGACCTGCCGGCAGAGGCAGGCGGCTCCGGATCCGCGCCGACTCCCTTCGAAACCTTCCTGGCATCACTTGGCACCTGCGCCGGAATTTATGTCCTGGGCTTCTGCCGCCGACGCGGCCTTGCCACAGACGGCATACGCCTGGTTCAACACGCACGGATCAATCCCGGGACGGAGCTGGTAGAAAGCATTGAGGTGGATATTCAGCTGCCGCCGGATTTTCCCGAACAGTATCGAGCCGCCGTCATCCGGGCAGCCGAACAGTGCAAGGTGAAAAAGCACTTTGAGAATCCCCCCGAGATTGAAGTGAAGACCTCCACGCATTGATCCGCCACACGGCTGTTGGCGACCTGACGCAGCCGGCAGCCACTCGAAACCATGCGCCCGTCATCCTGGAACGCCTGCGGCTCAGCAGGCTTGAGCTTGCCGGCCTTCCCGATGAAATATTTGTGTAGCCTTCCGGCAAGGAGCACAATTTGTACAGTTGGGTGTAGAAAAGGTCACCGGCGAGACACTCGGGTTGAGCCGGTATGGGGCCTGTCATTGAGAGCTGCTTGATCCGGGCAATCCGGGAAAATGGCCGGCCTCGGGTGGTTGATGGGAGGTTGCCAATGGCTCTTGCAGCTTTTTTCCGCACGCCCCTCTCCGTTTTATGTACTCTCGTGTTTGTCTTGAATGCCGCAGCACAGCAGGGCGCTCAGACGGGCGGCAACACCGGCAGTGCCACTGCCGGCAGCACCAGTACCAACCGAAACACCGGTACACGCAGGTCCTCCTCAGCATCCGAAGCGCAGACCCAGCTCCCGCCGCGGATGCTCTTCATCACGGGATCAGTGGCAATGTCGAATGGCCTGCCCGTGCCTATGGGGGCAGTCATCGAACGGATCTGCCAGGGCCGGGTGACAAGGGAGGCGTATGTAGATCCGAGCGGGCTCTTCGGTTTCCAGCTCGGCGCAGGCAACGTCATGCCCGATGCCTCTGATTCTGGGCCGCCGTCTCGATCGGAACCATCGGGCGGCATGGCGGGTTTCGCGTCGGGGAATGAAGCCAGGATTTCGATAGGATATGCGGACTGCGAGTTGCGCGCCCAGCTCGCCGGCTATCGATCGACCTCGATCAGCTTGAATGCGAGCCGGCTCGTAGGTCAGGTGGACGTGGGCGCCATCATCCTCCACCCGGCTGCGGAGGCTCCCGGGACGACAGTGAGCGTGACGGAGATGCTTGCCCCCAAGAAAGCCAGGAAATTTCTCGAAAAAGCGGAGAAGGCTTTTCAGAGGAGGGAATGGGAGCACGCGCAGGAGCACCTGCTGGCGGCCCTTGGCGTGTATCCCAGATATGCGTCGGCATGGTTGTGTCTTGGGCAGGTTTTGAAGGAGATGTGTCGCATCGACGATGCCCGCAATGCCTTCTCCAAAGCGATCGATGCGGACAACAACTTCGTGCCTCCCTTTATTGAACTGGCACGGCTCGCCGCTCAGGAACGGAGTTGGCAGGAGATTGTGGATCTGACCGACCATGCGATGAAGCTCGATCCATTGGATTTCCCCGCGGGATTCTATCTGAATGCGCTGGCAAACTCTAGCCTGGGCCGGCTGGATGCGGCAGAGAACAGCGTGCGCAAGGCCCAACGGATCGACAGTCGACATCGGTTTCCGAAGACGCACCTGTTGTTAGCGAACATCCTCCATCGGAAACGGGACCATACCGCCGAAATCGAGCAGCTGAGGGACTACTTGAAAATTGCTCCCCAGTCGGCCGATGCCGAGCAGGTGCGATTCCAATTGCAAATGATGGAACTGACCGGCCGCCGGTAGCGTGCAGCTGCCCCGCCTTTCTTCGGGGAACGGACGCAAGATCTCCGATGGAACGCGGATGTTGCCGTCTCGGCCGAAGGCCTTGGAGTGCGGCGCTTCTGCGCCGCTTTATGGCCAGAGTAGTGGTCTTGCGCATCAATCCAAAGCGGCGCAGAAGCGCCGCACTCTCCAGCAATTAGTTCTGTAAATCTAGTCGCTACAACAAATTCCCAAACCACGGGTTTGGCAGATGCTCCAAGGTGCCTTCGAATTTGCAATACAGTTCGGATTCTCAAGCCTTCAGGTGGACGCCGTCCCTGGGCCACTGTCCCCCAATCTCATTAGGGTCGAGTCTGGACCGCGGTGTATTTCCGGCGAGTTTGTGCCTCAGGATATTTCCGGCGAATTTGCGCAAAATCAGCCGCGGAGCGGCGGAAGATAATAGCCGGGGGCGCAAGCCCCCGGGCAGGTCCGAAGCCTCAAAGAGCCCCAGCGGGGCGAAAGAAATTCTCGCTCAAACAGCCGCGTTTTTGTTAGACAGCCGGGGAGCGAGCCATGCCATCGACTCATTTGAGCCTTCACTATCACCTGATCTTCAGCACCAAGAATCGTCGAACATGGATCATGGAATCCTGGCAGGCTCGACTCTATACTTACATGGGTGGCACGCTTCGAGGTTTGGGGGGAGTTGCGGAGAGTATTGGAGGGGATGCCGATCACGTACATATCCTTGCCAGCCTCAAGGCTACTCACTGCTTGGCTGACATCATGAGAGAACTAAAATCGAGTTCTTCGCATTGGATTCATGAGGCGATTGGTATCAATGGGTTTGCATGGCAGGACGGCTACGGCGCATTTACTGTCGGCACGTCGGAGCTCGAATGGATCAAGCGGTACATACGCGAGCAGAAGGAACATCATCGAACGAAAACTTTCCAAGAGGAGTATCTGGAATTTTTGCGCCAAAGCGGCGTCGATTTTGACGAGCGGCATCTCTGGTAATATTGATACCTGCTATCGCCCTTTCAGGGCTATGAGCCGTGCGTGCTGGTCCGGGGGCGTCGCCGCTGCGCGGCTTGCCCCCGGCTATTGTCTGGTTGCCCCTTCGGGGCACCGGCTGCCCAATAATCTCTCTGGGCATTGACTGCTCCAGGAACCATCGGGGCACCGGCTGCCCAATAATCTCTCTGGGCATTG
>CAYGWQ010000001.1:45168-62945 GCA_964353465.1 uncultured Acidobacteriota bacterium
GACTGCTCCAGGAACCATCGGGGCACCGGCTGCCCAATAATCTCTCTGGGCATTGGCTGCTCCAGGAACCATCGGGGCACCGGCTGCCCAATAATCTCTCTGGGCATTGGCTGCTCCAGGAACCATCGGGGCACTGGCTGCCCAATAATCTCTCGCGGCACTGGCTGCTCCATGATCCATCGGGGTACTGGCTGCCCAATAATCTCTCGCGGCACTGGCTGCTCCATGATCCATCGGGGTGCCGGCTACGTCATGATCTCCCGCAGGGGGTTGGAAGCTGCATGTTCCAAGGGAATTCTATTTCGCCTTTTTCAGGAACGGCACTCCCTTGGTCATCCAGTCGGGAGCGGGCTTGTCCTTTAGATAGTGATCGTAGAACTGCTGGATCCTGACCAAAAAGTCCTTCTGGTTTTCAAGATTGCGCAGGCCGTGAGCCTCGCCGGGATAGGAGAGCAGAATCACCTTCTTCCCATTGAAGCGCAGGGCGTTGTAGAACTCGATCGCCTGCAGCCACTCGACCGATCCGTCGTCCGTGCCATGGAGCAACAGGAGCGGTGTATTCATCGTCCGGGCATGGAATACGGCAGACTGATCGATGTACAACTGGAGGTCGTCATAGGGATTCGTGGCGAACCGGCCCTGGCCATAAATGTCGTAGCGGTGCTGGTTCGTGCCGCTCGTCTTCCAGATCTGGTTGAAATCGCTGACGAGGTCGGAGGCGGCGGCACCCGCCACGATCGCGGCGAACATCTTCGACTGGGTGGAAATGTAGGCGGAGCCCTGGCCGCTGTAACTGTGGCCATGAAGGCCGATGCGCTTCGGATCGGCGTAACCCATGTCGATGACCTTCTGGACTGCGGCCTCCACGCACTCGAGCATGTCGGAGTGCGATGTGCGCGTATTGAAATGGATGTCGGGCTGCATCACGAGGTAGCCCTGGCTCACAAACCCCGCAAACTGCGGGCTCGACGCATAGGCCGGCGCCGTGTAGGTGTGGAGGTTCTGGGAATTCTTCTCGTAGAAATTGACCAGCATCGGCAGCTTCTGCCCCGGCTGGTAGTCGTCCGGGATGGCCAGCGTGCCCTGCAGGCGGACGCCTTTCTTGTTCTTGAACTCGAACAGGATGCGATGCCCCCACTTATACTCGGATTGCTGCGGATTGGCGTCGGTGATCTGTCTTGGGTTGGCAAACTTCGTATCGGTCAGGAAATAGTTCGGGAATTCGGCAAAGGTCTCCCGGGTGAAGATCAGGCGGTCCGCTTTTTTCGCCTTGGCAATGTTGCGGCCGAAGATTCTGTCCTCATAAACGAGCCTGGTTAGCTCTTTGCCGTTGAGCTCGGAATATCCCGCCTTCTTGGTCCACTGGCCGTAGGCCGTGAGGAGCACGGGCTTGGAGAGGTCTATGGACCGGCCCGGCGCACGACCGCCCCGCCCTCCGGCGGCCTGCCTCGTCATTTCGACTGGCTCTTCCTCCATATCGTCCTGCCGTGTGACGGCGACCTGGTCTGCTTCGCCTTCCAGGGGCTGGTAACGGAAGCGGATCTCCTCGCGTGTACCGAGGCCTCCCGTCAGGTTCACCGCGGGCGAGCCGTCGTAGGGCTGGAGATAAAGGTCGTACTTGTGATTGAGAATCACACCGCTGCCGTCCTTGGTGTATCCGGCGATACCGTAGGAAGGCCTGGTGCCCGGCCGGTCGAAGTTCTGGTCCGCGAAGCTCACCCCGGCGCGCTGCGTCAGGTTCTTCGTCTCACCGGTTCCGATGACGTAGTCCCAGACATGACCGGCCTTCCAGTACAGAAAGTGCTTTGAGTCGGGTGACATCCCCAGCGACTGGCCCTGCGCCTTGAACATAAGTGTCCGCTCGCCCGTCGTCGTGTTGATGCGGTAGTAGTCGGCCTTAGACTCATCCCAATCGGAGATGTAGGCGCGGTCGTCGCGGCCAATGCCCCAGGCCTCGTTCTGGGTGAGATCGATGTTGCGCATGTTGTCATCGGTGAGGCGGATGAACTTTCTGGCGCTGAGGGCATAAACGGCCCGGAAGGTAAAATTCCGGTCTGCGTTCGCACGGATCATCTGCTCAGCCTGGATGCGTTCATCTTTCCAGTGCCAGATGTCGACGTTGGCGATTGGCGGCGCGTCGTCTCTCCTTCTATCGGGTTCCTTCTCCTGTCCTTTGATCCCGAAGAAAACCTTGCTCAGGTCACTGCTCCATGCCAGCGCAGCTTTTTCGCTGACTACCATTTCTTTGGGAAAATCCGGCGCACCATCCGCAGTGAACTCGATGCGTTCGGGATCCTTGTCCATTCCCTTGAAGGCCAGCAGGCTGTTGTCGCGCTCGACGAAGCCGGTTTTTTTCGTCCCCTTGAGCACGGCCAGCGCCGTCCCTTCGTCGTCCCAGGCCAGTCTCTCGAAGAGCGCCTTGCCGCTGTCCAGGACCCGGCGGATGCCGGTGCCGAAGTTCAGAACAGCCACGCCGTTTCCGATCATGTCCGCGGCGTCGGTGGTGAAGGCGAGGATGGAGCCCCCCTTGTTGACCGCGAACTCGCCGGTGCTGCCGAACAGTTCGTCCACTCCCCGGTCCAGCCGCCTGACGATCATGTCCGTGCCGTTGTGCGTTGCCTCCCGGTCGAGTTTCGGCCGCTTGATGATCAGGACCTGCGAGCCCTCGACGAATGCGAAGGAGGCAACATTTTCCCAGGATGTCTTTTCACCGCTGGCGAGGTTGAGCAGTTCCAGCCGGCGCGTGGGAGCGGGGGTCTGGGCAGCAGCCGGAGCAGCCTGTGCGCCGCCTCTGCCGCCCGTGCTTGCGGGAGCGGCACCGCGTCCCGCACTTCCGCGAACGCCGCCGCTGCCGGCGCGCTCGGGAGGGCTCACATAATGGGCGATCCACTTGGCGTCGTCGGAAAACTGTGGGCTGCCGCCGGCTGTGGCACCGGCAGGGGCAGCTCCGCCTGCGCCTCTTCCGCCTGTGCCCTGGGGGCCGATCGAAATGGTATAAAGCTTTTCACTGTCGAGTTGCCTGACATAAAGAGTCGCTTCTCCTTCGCGCGGCCGGTATATATAGCACGCCCATTTACCGTCATCCGACAAGGTGACTGAGGCGATCGATTTCCAGCGGCCGAATTCTTCAATCGTCAGGGCTTTTCTCTCGCCGGCCGGCTGTTGGGTCTGCGGAGCCTGGATTTGGGCGCCGAGTCCGGCCAGAGGTCCTCCGGCCAAAACCACAATGAGCAGAACCGCTGCACAACATACCGGCAGGAAAGTTGGGAATCTCTTCATTTGCGCTTCTCCTATTTCTGCACTACTTCCACGCAACTCCACTAGCACCATACTCAAACGGGATCTCAATGGCTTCATCGCAGGGCCGGCCTGCATCCCAAAACCTCAAGAAGTGCTCTTATCCGGGCCGGGACATTGCTCGTCCGAGCACGCGGAACATATGAGTCGGCCGCAAACGGGACACTCGCCTTTTGTATTCTCTCCGGTCAGCTCGTTGGGGCAATGAGCACAATGTTCGCCTTTGTTCGCCAGATACCCGCCGCCCAACTCGGGTCCATCTGTGGCGGGCTCGCCGCTAGCTTCGGGTCCTTCTTTCACATATCCACCGCCGGCTCCAGGCCCCTCCATTCCATACCCGCCGCCCAGCCCGGGTCCATCCGTGACTGGCCCAACAGCGGCTTTGGACCCATCCTTCACATATCCGCCACCGGCTCCCGGTCCTTCCTTGACATAACCGCCGCCGGCTCCCGGCCCGTCCTGCTTATCGAGCTCACGTTCGGATGCGGATTCGGCTCCTTCTGCTTCGCTCCTGATGGATTCTCCGCCACTGAAGAAATTCAGGCAGGTCCGGCAGAGGTGCCGGCCGTAATGGCCCTGAGGCTGCGTGCACCTGTCCTCGCCGCCGTCGGCGCACTTATGTCTCGCATCACATTGAGGTAGGCTCATTCCATGCTCCTGGTAAACAGTGAATAGACGCGCTTGCAAGCCACAAGACCGACCCCCTGCAGAAGCTAACCTGCTCACCGCAAATCAAATACGGCTCATGCGGCCGCCATTCCCGATGGTTTTGGCCATCACCCTATCACGGGCCGATCCAATTATCAACCGTGCAGGGAACAGCGTCTGCCGTCCGCTCATTGCGCCATCAGGACAAGCAGAAATCAGGTGCCACGAAGACTCAGTCTGATTTGGCAGGTGATTCCAGCCAGCACATCGCCAAGGCGCGCTCGCTGCAGATAAACACAGCGCGGCCGCAACAGAAAAAGCAATAACCACGAAATGCACGAAAGGGGGTGGCCGACGGGCATGGGTTTCGTGTGTTTCGTGTATTTCGTGGTCTAGATTTGTTTGCGGTCTCGCGGGGCTCGAACGGTCGATTTCAACTTGCACCAAGCCGCCGCCCTCCCTATGCTTGAAGTTGCGGAGTCCAATCTCTCGTTTGTTGCCATTCAAGGAGGACCGGCATGCTTCTCATTGCTATGATGGTATTGCTCCTGCAAGCCGCAGTGCCCGCAAATTCCCAGCAGGCGCTTGCGCCGCAAGCCCGCTACAATCCCGGCATCCCCACGATCAAACAGGTTACCGGGCATGATTTTGGCGAGGAAATAACCACACCGGATCAGATCGGAAGATACCTGAAAGCGCTGGCCACTGCCGCACCCCAACGCACCCACCTGGTGGAGTATGCGAAGTCGTGGGAAGGGCGCCCTTTATACCTGATGGCGATCGGCGCTCCCGAGCGCATAGCCCAGCTCCCGGGCCTGCAGGAAAAGCTCCGCCGGCTCGCGGATCCGCGCAAACTCTCTTCCACGGAGGCCGATCAGCTGGTGCGGGAACTCCCCGTGGTGACCATGCTGGTGAATGGCGTGCATGGCAACGAAATCTCCTCCGGGGAAGCCGCGATGGCGATGGCTTACCACCTGCTCGGTTCACTGGAGGATCCCGTCGCCGAGGTCATCCAGCGCGAATCGCTGGTGCTCATTGATCCCATGCAGAATCCCGACGGTCGGGAACGCTTCATCCTGCAGACCCTGATGGGGCGGGCCGCCACTCCTGATGATGAGCCCCTGGCCGCGGAACACGACGAACCCTGGCCGGGCGGACGCTCCAACCATTACCTGTTCGATATGAATCGCGACTGGTTTGCCCAGTCCCAGCCGGAAACGCGCGGTCGAACCAAGCTCTACCTGGATTGGTACCCCCACGTAGTGGTAGACCTCCATGAAATGGGCGGCGACTCCACGTATTATTTCGCGCCGCCAGCGGATCCGCTAAATCCTCACATCACCAAGGCGCAGGCCTCTCTGCTCGAGCTTTTCGGGCGGGCAACCGCGAAACGATTCGATGAACGCGGGTTTGCCTACTTCAACCGGGAGGTATTTGATTCTTTTTACCCGGGCTACGGCGAGTCCTGGCCCATTTTCCAGGGCGCGATCGGCATGACCTACGAACAGGCGTCGGCACGGGGCTTGGTCTGGCGGCAAGCCGACGACAGCCGCCTGACCTTTCTGGACGGCATCGTGCACCATTTCACGGCCTCACTCTCTACGGCGGAAACGGCTGCGCGCAACCGCGAGCGCGTGCTGCGGGATTTTCTGGAATACCGCCGCAGTGCGGTGCAGGAAGGAGAGAAGGGGCTGATCCGTGAATACCTGATCCCGCCGGGTTCGGACCCCGCGCGCACCTCCAGGCTGGTCCGGCTGCTTGCGGATCAGGGCGTGGAAGTCCGCAGAGCCGAGGAGCCGGTGAGGGTCAGCGGCCGCACTCTGCCGGCCGGGACCTATATCCTGCCCGCAGCACAGCCGGCAGGCCGGCTGCTCCGGAATCTCATGGATCCGCACACGCCGCAGCCCGATTTCTTTGTGAAAGAACAAGACCGCCGCCGCAAGAAACGCCTGGGTGATCAGATCTACGACATTACGGCGTGGAGCCTGCCGCAGGCTTTCGATGTGGAGATGCTCACTAACGATCGCCCTACGGACGTGCGCTGGACACCGTTTCAAGCCTCAAGCGACGCCAAGCCGTCTGCACTTTCCCCGGCCAAGGTGGCCTACTTGATGCCCTGGGGTTCCGGGGCCGCCGCAGCCGCTATCGAAGCCCTGCAGGCCGGCATCCGCATCAGGATCGCCTATGAGCCCTTCACACTGGCAGGCCGCAAATACCCGCTGGGTACGGCAATCATGCGGATTTCCGACAATGCTCCCGACCTCGCCGCCAAACTTGGAGTCATCGCGGCCCGGCATGAAGCCGAGATCATACCGACGGACACCGGCTTTGTGGATGCCGGGATTTCACTCGGCAGCAACGAAGTCCAGGCACTGAAATCCCCTCGCGTACTTCTGGCCTGGGATGCGCCTGCGCAGAGCGCTTCAGCAGGATGGTCACGGTATGTTCTGGAGCGGCGCTTCAACCAGAAGGTAACCGCGGTCCGGACCGATTCCATGGGAGGGCTTGACCTGCGCCGCTTCGACGTGATTGTGTTGCCGTCCGGCAATTACGGAATTCTGAGCGGCGACATGCTCCGCCGCCTTAAGGACTGGATCTCGGCCGGCGGCACCCTGATCACACTCGCCGAAGCGTCGCGCTGGGCCGCAAGGGAAAAAAACGAACTCCTTCTGGCCCGGACTGAATTGCGTGACGGCAGGCCGGATACGGAACCATCCGATAAGGAACCGAAGAAAGCCGAGGCGGCTCCCGCGCAGCCGATTGACCTGGAAAAAGCCATCCAACCCGATCGTGAACTCCCGGAGTCGACTCCCGGTGCGCTCGTCAGGGTTCTACTCGATACCGAACACTGGCTTTCGGCAGGCACCGACGGAGAAATCCAGGTGATCGTGGAGGGAAGGCGCGTGTTCGCTCCGATCAAGCTCGACCAGGGGCGCAACGTCGGAGTCTACGCGAAGATGGATCGCCTCCTCGTCGGCGGACTGATCTGGGAAGAGGCCCAGAAGCTCCTGGCTCAAAAGGCCTTTCTTATCCATCAGCCTGTTGGGGAGGGGCGTATCATAGCCTTTGCGGAAGACCCCAGCTACCGGGCCTTTGCCGAAGCCACGGAACTGCTGCTTATCAACGCGGTACTGTTGGGCCCGCGCCGCTGAGGGATAAGCGGCCGTCTCTTTCGAGGTTGAGCGACCTGCTTTGAAAGTACGTGGAGGAGTGGGCGCCGGCTGCCAGACGGCGCTCTTCCTGCTTCCCCGCATCACCCCAAAACCCCGTCCGGCGACCGGGGCCTACCCCAGACGGCATTCTTCAAACGACGATACTGCTCATCCCACATCAAAGTTTATAGATCGATTCTCTCGACTTTGAAGAAGACGGGGCGGAATCCATCCGTGCAGCAGACCGCGATGGGATTTCCCTGCCCGAGAACCATGGGAATGTAAGGCCGGATATCCGCATACGCCCATTCACAGAATTTCTCCGGCATCGCCCACTGCGATGTTACCGTGAATTCCTGGCCATCGTTGAAGCGTGTGCACGGGCCTTTGGGGCCGGTCTTGAGTTTCTCAACAAATTCCTTCTCGAAATCTCTCCTCAGGACGGTGATCTTCACTCCGTACTTTTTCTGCGCCTGATCGCCGGTGCGCGTGCTGTTATCTGCTGCTTCGAGCGTGGAGGCAGCCAACGCGCAGCCTGATGTTGCCGCCAGTGTGGTCAAAAATTCACGTCGTTCCATAGGATCTCCTCCAAGTTTGAGTTCATATAGATCTGTTGCTATTAGGCCGGCCAATCTTACACTCACAATCGCTGCGGCCGAAGCCAAAAACGGGGTCTAGACCTGAAGGTCAGTCTCAAAAATCCCAGAATTGCACCACGCTCGCGACCGCCGGGTCGAATTGGTCTAGCAGTGAATCCTCCATGGAGGGAATGCCTGGAACAGCACCTGGTTGTAGTAAAATGAAAAATTGTGCCCGCCTGCATATCTGCAAGGCTGACACCGCGGCAAGGAGGTAACTCATGAAATTGCGTTTGCCGGTGGCTGGATGGGCCTTTATCCTCATTGCCTGCATGTGCGGGGCATGTGACGGCGCCGCAGGCCAGACCCTGCGGCAGGGGACTCGAGCAGAAATCGACAAGGTATTTGCGGAATTCAATAAATCCGGTTCTCCAGGATGCGCCATGGCCGTCTATCGTGATGGCACCATCGCTTACGCGCGTGGCTATGGCGAGGCCAGCCTGGAACATAAAACACCGATAACAGCCCGCACGGTGTTCGACATCGGATCGACGTCGAAACAGTTCACAGCATTCGCCATTCTGCTGCTGGAACGTGACGGAAAGCTCTCCCTCGATGACGACATCCGCAGATATGTGCCCGAGTTGCAGCCGACGCCGCGCCCGGTCACTGTGCGTCACTTGATGCTGCATACCGGAGGCCTGCGGGACTACCTGACCCTTTGGGCGCTCGCCGGGATGAAGACCGAGAACTGGACTACGCAGAGCGACGCGGTGAAGCTTGCCGCGCGGCAGAAACAGCCGAACTTCCCGGCCGGCGAAGAATGGCTCTACTCAAACACCGGTTACCTGTTGCTTGGCGAGATCGTGCACAGGGTGAGCGGCAAGAGCTTGCTGGAGTTTGCCGCCGAGCGGATCTTCCGGCCGCTCGGCATGAACCATACGCTTTACCTGGATGACCACACGCAGGTGATTCCGGGCAGGGCCGTAGGCTACGTACCCCGCAAAGGCGGTGGTTTCAGCGTCGAGATGTCCGATTTTGAGCAGACCGGCGACGGCGCCGTGCAGACGAACGTCGAAGACCTGTTGCTGTGGGACCGGAATTTCTATGAGCCGAAAGTGGGCGACCGGGCATTGCTCGACAGAGCTCAGACGGTCGGAGCCCTGAACAACGGGAAAAAACTCGATTACGCCGCAGGCCTGATGATCGGGACGTATCGCGGGCTCCAGATCGTTCGTCACGGTGGCTCCTGGGCGGGCTATCGCGCGGATTTGCTCCGCTTCCCTCAGGTCAAGACATCCATCGCGTGCTTGTGCAACCTCGGATCAGCCAATCCCAGCGCTCTTGCGGACAGGATCGCGGATGTGGTGCTTGCCGCCCAACTGCAGCCGCGCAGCCAGAAGGCAACTCCCGCAGAGAGGGCGGCGGTGGAAGTTTCCGTGGAGCAATTAGTTGCTCTCGCGGGCATCTACGAGCCCGTCAAGCCCGGATCGTTCAGGCGGATTGTGCTGAAGGACGGGGTGCTGCGCTATGGCACAGGGGAGGGCCAGCCGCTCAAAGCCGTGGCTGTGGATCGCTTTGTGCCGCCGGCGGCCGCACTGGAACTGTATTTCCCGGCTGCCGGTGAGGGTGCGGTGCGCGAGATGCATATCCTGCGGGAAGGCACCGCCCCCGAGATCTGCCGCCTTCTTCCGTCGCCGGGCGCCCAGAAGCTTGAGGACTTCACGGGCCGCTTCTACTCCGACGAACTCGACGCTGCATGGACCCTCATTGTCCGAGACGGCAGGCTCACGTCCCGGGTGCTCAACGATCCATTGATCGCTTTTGTCCCTGTCAAAACCGATGTGTTTCTTGCCGACAATGGAATGGTCGTGCGCTTCGAGCGGCAGTCGGGAGCAGTGCGGCACTTTTTTGTCCAGGCCGGGCGCGTTACAAACCTGATGTTCGAGCGCAAGGAATTTTAATTGCCAAAACAGTAGTAGGCCCCGGCCGCCGGACGGGGTTTGGGGTGATGCGGGGAGTGAGGCCAGAGCGCCGTCTGGCATCCGGCGCCCACTTACCAATCGGCAGAGTGTCGAGCTTATTGGGTGCCGGCACAGCCCTTGGTTTCGGCCTGCATGTTTCCCAGCAAGGACATCAAACCACCTCCGGGGCCCCCGAAGCCAGGGGCGCCATTGCGGGAAGCCCGGATGAATGTGCTCTTGTCATCGAGGGGCAGGCTGGCCACGTTGGTGCAGAAGGTGCTCCACGCACCGCCGAGATACTGCTCGACATTGGACAGGTAGAAAGCTGCCACGGTCGAATTGTACCCCTTCAGGTATTTGCCGACGGCGCGAAGCGCCTTGGGCCCTGAGAAATCGCCGACGATCGGAATGATGAGGTTTTTCTCCTGGAGGTCTTTGACGGTTTTAAAGTTTTCATCGCTGGCGAGGTAACCGCGGTTGGTGCCGCTCTCGTCTGTAAGCGTCATCAGATCGGCGTAGGTCACGAAATTCCTGCCGCGCCCGCCAAAACTCTGTCCCGAGGAGTTGTAATGGATGCCGGGGCCGAAAACATAGAAGTTGTGATACACATATTCGATTCCCGCCAGATCTTCTTTCGACAGCGGCAGCTTGTGTTTATCCACGAGGAGTTCACGGATCGCTTTCAGGTTTTCTTTATAGGCGGCTTCATCGCCCGTTGCGACGCCATTCAGCTTTTGAAAAATTTCCAGGACTGTGGATTTGCCGTCGAGGCCGTCGGGACGCTTCCTGGTGAACAGCCGGGAAACAAAATCGGCGCGGTCGGTTGCGAGCTCAAAAAGCGCCTTGTACATCAGCTGTGTGTGCAGGTTCCCGCGACGGATGTCGGTGATGAACACGATCTTTGGCTTCAGGGCTGCAATGTAGGTGAAATTCTGTTCCGGGCCCACGCCCAGGTAGGCGCCGCCTGGCTGGGTCTTTCGGATCAGCTCCGGGATGACATGTTGCATCCAGATTTCGTTGGAGAGCAGATTATCCGAGCGGAAATATCCGGGAGGCTCGGAGAACTCTTCAGCCAACCGCCAGAACTCCTGATCGCTGAGCCGCTCGGGAATGGTGTCTGCTGTATTTGACACCGCAGGCGCATACCGCAGCGCGCCGGCAAAAAGGATCAGGATGATGGCGGCAAAACGACAGCGACGATATTGAATTCCCCCCGATTGCAGAGCCATCGCATTTCCCCCTACACCGTCACTGATACCATATCGGAAAAGCTTCTGAAAGGGCTGAATTGATTTGAAACCGGGGACGTCCCCCATGTTTACCGGTTTTCCAGGCCCGAAAAACACGAAGCATCGGGAACGTCCCCGGTTTTCTACGACAGCTAGCTCCGCGAGGATGGAGCGACGGCTTATGGCATGCCCTCGGGATGGTCTCCCATGGCCTGTGGACACCATGGACTACGAAAAGTGTGGCTGCAATAGAGGCAACGAGGCGCTTGGGTGTACACTTACCCTCATCGAGGACGCTGGAATAGAAATCCTATGAATACGGGTGCAGCATATGATCGATCCAGGACTAGAAGGGAAAGTTGTTCTGGTTACCGGTGCGAACCATGGTATCGGTGCGACTGCAGCGCGGGCTTTCGCGATCCAGGGGGCCCGCGTGTTCGTCACCTACTTCTGTGAATCCTCCTGCTGTGGCGAGGAGGCACTGGACGAAGCGCGGAAGGCCGGTGTCGGGGGCGTCTTGTTCTACCGGGCGATGCATCGCCAACCGGCAGATCAGGTTATCCAGGACATCGTTTCCCGGGGCGGTGTTGCCGCAGGACGCGAGGCGGATCTCGGCGATCCGGCGAACATTCGCCTGGTTTTTGACGAGTGCGAGGCAGTGCTCGGCCGCGTCGACGTTCTCATCAACAACCACACGCACTCCGTGCACGACACCTTCGACCCGGCGGCAGTCACGGTCGAAGGCTACGGCATCGGCCTGATCTCGGAGGCCAGCATTGACGGCCACTTCGCAGTGAACGCGCGCGCCTACGCCCTCATGATGTCCGAGTATATCCAGCGCTACCTGAGGCGCCAGGGACGGCGGGGGAGGATCATCAACGTCAGCACCGATGCCGCGCACGCTCACGCGAGCTCGCTGAGCTACGCCGCGAGCAAGCACGCGATTGAGTCCTACAGCCGCTCCGCAGCAGCCGAAGTCGGCAAGTACGGCATCACGGTTAATATTGTGGCGCCAGGCCCGATCCAGACCGGCTGGCTCACGCCTGACCAGGAGACTGCCATTTCCGCCGGCACTCCGCTTCGCCGATGCGGCACGCCCCAGGATGTAGCCGATGTCATGGTCTTCCTGGCCTCTGACCAGGCTCACTGGCTCACCGGACAGCTCCTCTATGTAGGCGGAGGCTGGAGGATGCACCAGTAGTGCGGCGGGTGTTGATTCGTTGCGCGTTGCGGCAGGCGAGGTTAGCAGATGGCCTGCTTCACCCAGCGCTTCTCCCTCGCTTAGTAAATGTCCGTTGACGGCCCGTCTCTTTCCGCATCGGAATCTGGACGTTCAATCAACACCTCCGCCCCGATACGATCTTTCAGAGACTTGCGGGCGACTTGACGGTCCCGAGCCATCAGGGTTGAACAAAATAGAAAAGCTGCCATGATAGTTGCGAGCGCGTGTTTCATGGATTGTGTTTCCGTTTTCCATGTCTGCAATGCTGCCCTTGCAGCCAAGCACGCAGGTGTTTAGCGATCAACGGCCGGAGCACTCAGCCTCATTATGGGGTGGTTATGGACCGGGGCTCTTACGAACCTGCTCCGGCGGCGCAACGAGAACCCTGCCCTCGGCCTCCCGCACGTCGATTGCCTTTCGTGAGCAGGAGATCCAACCCACCGCGCTGGTGGGGGCGTGTGTGAAAACTCCAGTTCCTGCAGATCGTTTTGGCGTACAATCGCTGTGTTATCGGCTTTGTCATTCGACGAAGCTCGTCTGAGCAGATCTGATGAGAACGGAAGGAAAACTGCAATGAACCATCGTTGGCCGGCATGTGTGTGCCTGTTGTGCTTCTTGGGCCAGTTCGGATCCTGGACGCTGAGAACGCGGGCGGCGACCGCACCGCAGACGCTGCTCATGGAGGAAATGACGATGACCGAGGTCCGCAATGCGATCGCCGCCGGAAAAACGACGGTGCTGGTGTACAGCGCCAGCATCGAATCGAGCGGTCCGCACATCGTCTTAGGGAAACATGTATACAAGGTGAGATACCTTGGCGAGCGCATCGCGCGCGAACTGGGCGACGCACTCGTGGCACCCATCATGCCATTTGCCCCAACCAGTGACCAGTTGAACAAGTTCCCCGGCACGATCAACCTTTCCGCCGAGACTTTCTCGCGCGTCAACGAGGAACTCGTAGACAGCCTGGTCAGGGCGGGTTTCAAGTACGTTGTGCTCATGGGCGATCACGGCGGGAACCAGGCGCCGCTCCAGACGCTCGCGCCGAAGCTGGACGAGAAGTACCGCGCCAAGGGCGTGAGAGTATTTTTCTCCGGGGATGCCTACGCGAAGTCCGACGCGGAGATCGATGCTTACATGAAGGACCATGGATTCCCGCCCAGCAACCACGGCGGCATCGCCGACACCTCCGAAGTGTGGGCGGCTGACGCGCGATCGGTGCGTCCGGATAAGATCGCCATTGGGGATCCGATTCAGCGAACCGCGGCCGGCTCTGTAATCGGACCGAGCGGAGTCGAAGGCGATCCACGCCCTTCATCGGTTACGCTCGGCAAAATGTTCAATGACATCAAGGTGAAGAACGGCGTTGCCGAGATTCGGCGGTTGATCGCCAACGCCAAGCGGTAGGTTGAGGGGGTGCAGTCCACACCACTGTCCCGCGAGAAGAGGACACCGGTGACTGTCCCCCTTGCCCTTCCTCGAGCTTTCGGAAGTCGAAAGGCAATCCCGAAAGGAACGATCGCATGTCCAAATGGGGATCCCAGCAAAGGAAGCCTCAGCCTGCCTCCAAAGCGAGATGTAAGAAACATTCCCCAGCCTTCCAGGTAGCGGCCGGCTTCATAGCTGTCCTTGCCGGGATCGTTGTCCTGTTCATGGCTTTTCGTTGCCAGCAAAATCCCGTTGCTGATACTGGGCAGGAACTTATTGCGCGGCAGATCGATTATGAGGTCGTCAACAATTACCCTCACGATCCGACTGCATTCCTGCAGGGTCTGCTATGGAGTGAGGGCGACTTTTATGAGAGCACGGGGTTGCATGGGCAGTCGACGCTACGCCATATCGAGTTTCCTTCTGGGAAGATACTCAAATCGATCAGCCTGCCCTTCGAGCTGTTCGGCGAAGGAATTGCTCTGGCTGACAAACGACTTATTCAGCTTACTTGGAAATCAAAGCGGGGTTTCGTATACGACCGCGACAGCTTTGTGTTGCTGCGAGAATTTAGATACGAGACGGAAGGTTGGGGCATCACTTACGATGGCAAGCACCTGATCATGAGCGACGGCAGCAGCGATTTGATCTATCTCGACCCTGACAGCTTTACGCCTGTGTGTAAGTTATCCGTGGTAATGAACGGCCGCCCGATCGACAACCTCAATGAGCTGGAATATATCGAGGGCGAAATCTGGTCCAATGTATGGCAGACGGACCTGATTCTAAGAATAAACCCCACCACGGGGCAGGTAACATCATTCCTAAATCTCAAAGGAATTTTGCCGGCCAGTATGCGAACCGGTAACGAGGATGTGCTGAACGGCATCGCGTATGATGTGCAGCAAAAGCGCATCTTTGTGAGCGGCAAATTGTGGCCGCGCATTTTCGAGATTCGCGTCAAAGGAAAGTGATGGTATTGAGGGGGGACTGTCCCCATTGCCTAGTGGGACCCATTGTCACGGGCGGATAGTATCGACCCCGAGGCATAGATGAGACAGGAACGCCGCATGAACTTCCCGCAGTAGGAAATCTCTATTGATCCTCCCGCCGCGTTAGGCCTAGAATTGCATTGAGTCCACATTGCTGTTGCAAACCACCAGTTCCAGTTCTGGATTGCTTGCCCACGCTGCCGCCCCTTCTCAAGTTCCGTTGACTCATCTGATGCACTGAAGTTCCTTGTGTTGTGATCGGGTAACTAACGAATCTTGCATACCTGCTCCACGAGGAGGGACAAATGAAGAGACTTCTGATTCTCGTTGTCGTTTTGATCATCAGCGCCGTGTTCGTCGCCTGCCAGCCGGGCGCGGCCAGCCTGAGTGACCAGGACCAAGCTGCAATTCGCAAGGTACTTGATGATGCGACGAAAATGGCCAACTCACCAAAGCCCGACTACGCGGCGTACGTGAAGCTGTATTACGGCGAAGACGCGACGGTCCTGGTGGCGAACACGACTCCTGTACAGGGGCAGGCCGCGATCCAGACGATGTTGGAATCCTTCCCTCCGATGTCCGAGTTCAAAGCGGACATCGTCGATCTGGATGGGCGGGGCGACCTGGCCTATGTCAGGGGCAACTATTCGATGACCCTGAAACCTGCTGGGGCGCCCCCTATGACCGACAGAGGGAAGTACGTCGAGATCTGGAAGAAACAAACCGATGGCGCCTGGAGAGTGAGGTACGACAGCTGGAGCTCCGACCTTCCCGTGCCAGGCATCCTGATGCCCACAGGACCCATGGCCGCAGACGCCAGCGCCGAGCTGAAGAAACTTGGCGATCTTGTGGGCCACTGGCAAATGGACGGCAAGTTCCAAGTGGACCCGAAGGTGCCCGCGGGGCCTGTGGCTCTAACGCTGACATGCGACTGGTTCGCGGGGGGTCGCCAGATCGTGTACGGATATAGTGGAACACTGGCGGGCAGTCCTATGTATGAGGTCGGCCAGATCATCTATGATACCAGAACCAAGACGTACACCTTCTACGCCATCGTGGGGGACGGTAGTTCAGGGCCTGGGAAGCTCGTCATCGAACCGGGCACGTGGATTCACACCCAGGACACACAACTGGATGGCAAGCCTGCGAGGGCCCGCTTTACTCTGGCAAACATGTCACCAGCCGGCGGCACATGGAAGTACGAGGTGTCCGTGGCGGGTGGGCCATTCGCAGTCATGGGTGACGGCAAGTACGCAAAGGCGAACTGAGTGGACCATAAGGCCGCAGCGATCCTGAGAGGGATTCTAATCATCATTGAGACCTGGCCGGGGCTGTTCGGCAGCCCCGGCACCGACGAGCACGCCTGCCGCGCCATGCCCTGCTCATGAATTGAGGGGGGGGAGTCACCACTGTCCCGTTCGAAGGGAACACCGGTAACTGTCACGAACAATGGCATCACCCTTTTCGCCGATTTGCTCTCCTCGGCTCGGCGAAAATCGCCTATTTCACGCTCCCGGTGGAATAATTCCGGGTGATTACCATTACGCGGCTTGTCCTTCCTGTCCGTTCAGTGAACTCGACAGTTAGGAGCACAATTGTGAAGATCGTAGCCGTTATCTGTAATATCGTTTTGTTTGGATTCACCTGCTTAGTTCTCCTGGTCGATGGCCCTCCCAAGGAAGCCAGTTACATTGTCTTCACACTGTGGTCGCTGTTGACTCTGATTCTCAGCTCGGTGGTGATTTCCCGCAGCGGGGCGAGCGATGGTTGGCTGGGCATTCCTATGAAGAGGAAGGCTTTGGAGGAACAGAAGGGACACTGGTGACTGTCACCCTTGCCCAGGACAGTGAACTACTCGTAGCGCGCAGCGACTATGGGATCGAGGCGTGCGGCGCGTCGCGCTGGAATGTAGCAGCCCAGGAGGCCAACTCCTGCAAGAACCAGCGTGACAGCGAGAAAGGTCAGTGGATCGGCCGCACTCACACCGAACAACATGCTCGACATCCAGCGAGTCAGCGCCAAGGCTCCTGCCAATCCTAGGGTGACACCCGCCAGAATCAGCCGCATTCCCCGTCCCACAACCAATTGGAGCACGTCCAGCGGACACGCTCCCAGGGCCATGCGGATGCCGATTTCGTGGGTGCGTTGCACGACGACTTCCGCCATCACCGCGTAAACGCCGATCGCCGCCATGATCAGAGCCACTGCAGCGAAGGTCCCAAGCAGGAGCATCTGGAATCGCCGGGCAGCGAGCGACGCGCCTACAACATCCTCCAGCGGTCTGACATTGTATACCGGCTGATCCTTGTCCAACGCCAGGACCTCTTTCCGGACTGCGGCGACAAGGCGCATCGGATCGCCGGCCGTGCGGATCAGCGCACTCATCGTGGGCCATGGATTCTGTGAGTATGGGACGTAGATCATCGGTCCCGGCTCGAATTCCAGGTCGGCTGACCTGACGTTGCCCACTACGCCCACGATCACACGAGGCACCTGGTCGGCTCCGATGGTCGATCCGAGAATCAAGCGCCGGCCAAGAGGGTCCGTATCCGGCCAGAAGCGATGAGCCAGGATCTCGTTGATAACGACCACCGGCGGGCTCCCCGTGACATCGTGCTCGGTGAACTGGCGCCCCTTGAGAAGCGGAATCTGCATGACTCCAAAATACTCAGGGCTGACGCTGACATAGTCCGCCAGGGGCAACTGTCCTGAGGGCGAGAGGGAACGGCCTTCCACTGCGAAATCGGTGCTGAGATTCCGCCCGGCTATGGGCAGATGGCTCACCAGACCGGCAGACGTCACGCCGGGCAGCGAATCGATGCGTTGCAGCAATTGCTGGAAGAACATGGTTTTCTGCTGGCCTTGAAGATATTTCGAATCGGGCAGCGAGATCGTCATCGTAAGCACGTTTGCTGAGGAAAATCCCGGCTCTACTGCCAGAAGCCCAACGAAACTTCTCATCAGCAGGCCTGCTCCAACGAGTACGATCAGAGCCAGCGCCACCTCGCAGACGATGACGGCGTTGCCGGGAATGGCAAGGCGCCCATTTCGAGTTGCCCGGCCTCGGCCTTCCTTGAGTGATTGGTACAAGTCCGGTCTGGAAGCGTGGCATGCGGGAAACAATCCGAAAACCAGTCCGGTCAGTAACGAGAGCAGCAGCGTGAATCCGAGCACATAGCGATCGATTCCAATCTGGGCGGTGCGAGGCAGAGTGGCAGAACTGAGCGTCAGGAGCAAGTTCGTACTCTGTTGCGCCAGAAGGAGTCC
>CAYGWQ010000002.1:0-60487 GCA_964353465.1 uncultured Acidobacteriota bacterium
AATAGCCCCGGGCGCAAGCCCGGGGTTGGATCGGAAAGCAGCGCGGAGCCCTGGAGGGGCGACAGAAAAATGTTGAGAACAAATACCTTTCGCCCCTGCCGGAGCTCCATGAATAATATCCTATCCGGGGGCTTGCGCCCCCAGATACTATCTCTTAGCCCCTCCGGGGCTTCACCGCGAGGGCTCGAATGGCGTTTGGCGATAGCTGCTTCCTAAGCAGCCGCGTTTGTGATAAAAGTTTTCAAATCGCTTGGATGCCGGGGAGGGCATGATGGAGAAGGGCTGGTTAGTAATGTTGTTTCTGGCGTCAGTAATGGTGCTTTCCGCGTTCTCAATGGGCGGCAAGATAAGCTATCCCGCTACCAGGAAGACCAGTCAGGTGGATGACTATTTCGGCGCCAAAGTGGCCGATCCATACCGGTGGCTCGAAGACGACAGGTCGGCGGAGACAGCCCAATGGGTAGAAGCACAAAACGCTGTGACCTTCGACTACCTGGGCAAGATTCCCTTTCGGGAGAAGCTGCACAAACGCTTAACCGAGATCTATAACTACCCCCGATATTCCTCTCCCACGCGTGCGGGCGAATATTATTTCTTCTCGAAGAACGACGGCCTGCAGAATCAGTCCGTCATCTACTTCCAGAAGGGCCTGGACGGCCGGCCCGACGTTTTCGTCGATCCCAACCAGCTGTCGCCGGACGGCACGATTCGCGCAAGCCTCATCGGGTTTTCGGGCAACAAGAAATATGCAGCGATTTCCCGGGGCGAGGCAGGCTCGGACTGGTCGGAGATCCGGGTTATGGAAATTGCTACGAAAAAAGAGCTTCCCGACCGCATCCAGTGGATTAAGTTCTCGGCTGCAGCCTGGGCAGGCGATGGCTTTTTCTATGGCGGGTACGACAAGCCCGCCGCCGGTCAGGAACTTACGGCAAAAAACGAGTTCCAGAAAATCTTCTATCACAAACTCGGCGATCCGCAGGAAGCGGATCGCATCGTTTACGAGGACAAGCAGCACCCGCTGCGCTATTTCGGCGTAAGCGTGACCGAGGACGAGATCTACGCTTTTCTCAACGTTTCCGAGGGCACATCCGGGACCGAACTTTACTGGAAGGATCTCAGGGATGCGGGTGCCCCATTTGCCCTCCTGGTCAAGGGATTTGACAGCGACAGTGCGGTCATCGACGCCATTGGCAACCGGTTCCTGGTGTATACCAATCACAGCGCACCTGGCTTCAAGGTGGTCTCGATTGATCCCCGAAAGCCGGAGCCGGAAAACTGGCAAACTGTCATTCCGGAAAAGCCCGAGGTGTTAAGCTGGGCCAATACGGCCGGCGGGCAGCTTTTTTGCGGCTACCTGAAGGCCGCCAACACCAGAGTCTATCAGTACAGTCTCGACGGCAATCTGGTCCGCGAGATCGAGCTGCCGGCTCTCGGCACTACCGATCCGATCGGGGGGTGGCGGGACGACACGACGCTGTTTTACTCCTTCACCTCGTTCACTTTCCCACCGACGATCTATAAGTATGACATCGCCGGCGGCAAGAGCGACGTTTTTCGCCGTGCTGAAGTCCGGTTCACCCCGGGAGATTACGAGGTCGAGCAGGTTTTCTGCCGCAGCAAGGATCAGACCCGGGTGCCGATGTTTATCGTCCATAAGAAGGGCCTGGCACGCAACGGAGGCAATCCCTGCTACCTGACCGGTTACGGCGGTTTCAACATCAGCATGCAACCGGCATTCAATCCGTCCTTGATCGCCCTCCTGGAGAAGGGGTGCGTCTATGCGGAACCCAACCTGCGCGGCGGCGGTGAATACGGTGAGACCTGGCATAAGGCAGGCATGCTGCAGAAGAAGCAGAATGTTTTCGATGATTTTATCGCGGCGGCGGAGTACCTGATCGCTGCCGGGTACACCTCGAAAGACAAACTGGCGATCGCCGGCGGCTCTAACGGAGGCCTGCTAGTCGGAGCTGCGATGACCCAACGGCCCGACCTGTTCAAGGTCGCCCTGCCCGCGGTAGGCGTTATGGACATGCTGCGGTTCCACAAGTTTACCGTCGGCTGGGGCTGGGTCGTGGAGTATGGGTCAAGCGACAAGGAGAAGGACTTCCGCAACCTTTTCGCCTATTCGCCGCTGCACAACCTCAAGGATGGAGTCGCATATCCCGCTACGCTCGTGACCACTGCCGACCACGATGATCGGGTCGTCCCTGCCCACTCCTTCAAGTTCATCGCCACTCTTCAGGAGAAGCACAAGGGAGATAACCCGGTTCTCATCCGGATTGACACGCGCTCAGGGCACGGCGCCAGCAATGTGACCAAGAACATCGAAACCACGGCCGACATCTACGCTTTTTTCCTTCATAACGTGGGAGCGAAGGTGAAATATTGACTGCATAGGGAGGCTATCAGGATGAACGCAGGTACAACTGCCGCGATCGCCGTTGCGATTGCTCAGGCTATAAAAGCTTCAGGAGTGATCGTGCATGTAAAGGAGCGCGACTTTATGTCGATCCTCGCGCGGGCGGAGGAGCCTCTCGTGGTGTGCGCGAAAGGCGGTTTCTTCTCCGCCAACTATCAATACCTCACCAGCTACAAGGGCCTGGCATTTTACGCCAAATCCCGGAGCCCGCTTCCGCTCCCCGCCACCGCCGAGCTGGTGACCGCCGCGAGGATCTGGATTCCGGGATAACTTCAAGGAAGACGAGAACCACGAAGACCTCAAAGACCGCAAAGAATTTCATGCATTTTCTTTGCGGTCCTATTGATGACCGTAAAGCCTGAGTGACAGGAGCCAATATCCCAGCCCCATAGGGGCGGCAGATAATAGCCCCGGGCGGCGAGAGCCCGGGGTTGATAGCCGGTGTAGGAAGAGCCCTGGAAGGGCGACACTCCTACCCATGGAATGGCGTCACTATTTTATCTGACCTTCCACGATAGTAAGCAACCTCGACCAACAGGCACAGGCGAAGATGAGACCGCCGCCAATGTGCCCATAGGCCACATTTCTCGATCCTGGCTGAATCTCAGGATGGCCGGGCAAGTGTTGAGGCGATGATCGGCATTCGTTCGAACGAGGATGGTTTGCAGGGAACTCCAGCGCTCTTTCTCCCTAAGCGAGAGCAGTGCGCGGCGTCCCCGGCATGTGATCAAATATGCAGAAGCCTATTTCATAGGGTCTTCTCCAAAGTGAGTGGGTAAATTTTTACTCCTCAGAGAGCTTTTGACCAGACTTTGATGCTCCTTCAAGCCGATTTGGATTTTTCAGGCATAGCTCCGAGGTCGATGCGTACTTGCGATCCATGCTTCTCGCAGCTAGAGTATGATTGCCTGGTGAAACGGAGTCAGGCTCTGCGGGGACGCAACCTGATGAGGGATAGCCGCCGACGGTGCGCCGGTGGTGCATCAGGCCTTTAGAGACAGTTGTTGTCAAAGGCCGTTTTCGTTGCCGGCCATCGGACACCGGAGATATGCCTCCGAATATCATCGGGTCTGGGGCAGAGCCCCAGAATCCGATTCATGCAGCTGTTGGGCATTTTAAATCTCCGGGAGCATGCAGGTCAGTATCTTCAGGCGCAGATATTCCTCGCCAACGATTCCCCTAATGGATGAAAGGGGATGAAAGCCGGGAAAGCGGCACGCCTCTGTAAGGTGTCGATGAAATCGCATCTGCAAATCACACCAAATATCCTGGCGAGCAAAAACTGGCGAAACGCGCGCCCAGAGCCAGTTTCAAGATATTACCTGCCGATTTTTACTCACTCGCTAAGGATAAGGAGAAGACCCGAAATATAATTATTATATCCCCAGATCTGGATGCGATACCTCAACGAACAGACCGGAACGGCGTTTATCTTTGGCGCCCATGGGGGTGTTTCCGTCATCCGGCCGTCAGTGCCTGCTTGCGACTGCACTCTGCACCTCAGGCCGGACGACGGAAAACGCCTCTCGCGTTACTTCCCAGTGTTTACGTATTGGATGCAGTCTCCTTGGTTTTTAAAAGGACTGCCGTCCGCCCTCATCAGTGTCTGCCATCCTCCGTTCTTGCAGGCGTTCTTCGTTGTAGCCACGGGGACGTATTCCGACAAGCCGTCCAGCGAGATGATAGCGGGCGGCAATTGAATAAAAAGGTCGTATAAGGACGTGGCCGTCCAGGTGCTCGTATCGATGCTGTAGACTGCCGTTGCGGACGCGGGCTCATTGTACCAGGTCACCGCGAACAAGTTGCCGGCTTTATCAAACTCCCATCCATCTATCATGCCGATGCCCTTCACTCCGGGCATCGGGCCCGTTCCGAGTTGAGTGAACGGGGTGGTCATGATGTCGGGTGACGTGTAGACCAGGCTTCCCTCGAGCTTCGGGGGACCTGAGTATCCCCAGGATGTCGCGTACCAAAGCCCATCGTGGTAGTCCAGACCGCAATCGGGGTAAGGGCCGACAAAGGCCCCCAAAGTGGCGCCAACGACGTCACCGTCAGCATCCAGTAGGATTTCCATCGCATAGCCTCGGATCGTCGACCCGCTGGTCGCATTCTCGACGGCGTATAGTCTGCCGTTGTTAAAGTCGAGGGCGTTTACCTGGGAGAACGTCTGCCCCAGGAATCCGGCGATTGATGTGTCCGAGAGAGCGGCTCCGGTGTACCGGTCGATCTTGGCAATCTTGAAGTCATGCGTGTCCAAATAACCCGGAATTGTGTCGTAGGTGTTGTGACTCGCGTAGAGGTATTTCCCGCTATCCGCAAGGCCACTAATCCACATCCAGTTGTGGGTCCCGAAGCTGAAGGTTGTGCTAATCAATCCAGTGGGTGTATCGAACTTGAAGATCATGGGGCTCGGCCCGCTTGCCCCACTTCCCCAGTCTGGACTTCCAGTTCCTCATAATTCCTGAGCGCCGCAAAGGCTGCTGCCCACCAGGATAACTCCAACCACTGCTAGAATTGTCAGTAACTTTTTCATTTTGAGGTTCCTTTCAAAGATCAAGTTTTTCGTGGGATCCTCCGTCGTTTTTGTCAGTTCACCGCTAGCTTCCCGGAAGTAGGAAATCAATTTCATGCTCCCAGAAGTTGAGCCTCACAATCCTATTGCCAGAGGCTTGGCGATTCGCGAGAGCTATCTCCCTAATCCCTGCAGTCGAGGGGGATCGACCGCAAAATACCGGATCGAAATGGCAAGAAAATTAGATGTTACTCATTATTTTTATATACCAGATTGGCTGCGCACCTCAAGGAAAATGATTCTATGGGCCAATCAGTTTGATATTGGAATGTTGATTTTAGGGAATGTTTTCAGACCATCTACAATACCGTAATGATGAAGTCCAGTTAACCTGCCACGCCTCCGGCCTCCCTTTTTTCGAACTGGCTGCCGGTTTATCAATCCATGGTGCCGGGATGCCATCAAAATCCGACGAGGACGGGTTCGGGGATTAGTTCGATACCGAAGGATTGATGGACGGCGGATTGGATTTCGCGCATCAGGTCCAGCAGTTCCTGGGCGGTAGCGCCGCCCCGATTGATCAGGGCGAGTGCGTGCTTGCTCGACAGGCCCGCACGGCCACGGCTGTAACCCTTGGCGAAACCTGCGTGCTCGATGAGCCAGGCTGCCGGCAGCTTTATCATGCCGTCGGGCATGGCATATCGAGGCATGGACTCGCCCGCCGGAATCCGCCCGAGGCGTCTTGCAGCATCTTCAATGGGCGGGATCCTGTCTTGGGGAACGACCGGGTTCTTGAAGAAGGAGCCCGCGCTTTTGCCATTGGGATCCCCTGGCCGGAGGACCATGGACTTGCTTTCCCGGATGCGCAAGACTGCCGCGCGCACTTTTGCCAGGCTGGGGCGTCCGGTACGGCCTGCGAGGTTGCGGAGCAGGTCCGGGTAGGTGATCTGCGGCTCTCCTGCGGCCCGCAAGGCGTAGGTAACGGACAGGACGACATAGCGGTTGCGGTCTCCTGTGTTGAACACGCTGGTTCTGTAGGCAAAGCCGCATTCCTCATTGCTCATCACGACTACCCGCCGGGTTTTGCGATCCACAGCGCGCACGGAGACAATTACCTCGCCCACCTCCTGGCCGTAAGCGCCGACATTCTGCACCGGCGTGCCGCCCACCGTGCCCGGAATGCCGCTCAAGCATTCGAGCCCGGCCAGATTCTGTTCCACGCAGCGGCTGACAAACGGGTCCCACTCTTCGCCTGCGCCGGCCGTGACGAGCCCGCTGGTTGCTTTTTCGATGCCGGGCACTGCGATCCGGATGACAAGGCCGGGAAAGCCCGCATCGGAAACGAGGATATTGGTTCCGCCCCCCAGGATGAAGACCTGCAGGCCGTGAAGCTCCGCAAACTCGAGGGCGTCGATTACCTGGGCTTCGGTCTGAGCCTCGGCCAGGAGCCGTGCCGGCCCGCCGACTCCCAGTGAAGTGAAAGGAGCCAGCGGCACATTCTCTCGAAAATCCAAAGTGGCAGGAGAGGATCTCATTTCACCAATCCGTAAATGAGTGATTCCGGGAGTTCAATCCAGGTACCTGTTCATCAAATCCTGATAGGCATCCAGCCGGCGGTCCCGCAGAAAGGGCCAGTGGGTGCGCATGGTGTCCACCATTTCCAAGTTGCAGGGGAGAATCAGGATTTCTTCCCGGTCATGGGAACATCGTTCCAGCACGTTTCCTCCCGGATCGCAGGCGAAGCTGGCACCCCAGAATTCGATGCCGCCCGGCTGCATCCCTTCGTGTCCCGTCCGGTTGATCGCTGCAACATATACGCCGTTGGCGATGGCATGGCTCCGCTGAATCGTCTCCCACGCGGAGTGCTGGCTTGCACCATACTCCGGTTTTTCGCTCGGATGCCATCCGATGGCAGTCGGGTAGAACAGGATGCGAGCACCATGCAGCGCCGTCAGTCGTGCCGCTTCGGGATACCATTGGTCCCAGCAGATGAGAACGCCGATCCTGCCGTAGCGCGTATCCCAGGCCTGGAAGCCTAAATCCCCGGGAGTGAAGTAGAACTTTTCATGGTAGAGCGGATCATCAGGGATGTGCATCTTGCGATACTTGCCCACGTAGGTCCCATCGGCATCGATGACGGCCGCCGTATTGTGGTACACTCCGGGCGCGCGGCGTTCGAACAGGGGTGCGATCAACACAACTTCGAGTTCACGGGCCAGTGAGCCCAGACGCTCGGTGGTAGGACCGGGAACTTTCTCGGCCAGGCCGAAATGGTCGTGATCTTCGGTCTGACAAAAATACAAGCTTTTAAACAGCTCGGGCAGGCAGATGATCTGTGCGCCACGGGCGGCGGCCTGCCGGATCTGTTCTACAGCCTTTAGCAGGTTTGCCAGGGGATCACTGCCGCATAACATCTGGATCAAGCCGATTGTAACGATCATGTTCTTGGCATCCTTTACTTGCAGCGCAGAATCAATCATAGCCTAAACCGGGAAATACACGAAATGCATGGAGCAGCATAGCCGTAATTCAAACTAAAATGAAACGGAGAGCCGCGGAGAAAAGGAACCTCGAAGGGGCGGCAGACAACAGCTACGGCCGTGAGACCGGGGTGTTCAGGCAATAGCCATGAGTGCCGAAGGACCGGCACAGATGTTGTGCCGGTCCTTCGGACCTCAATGCTCTGTCTCACTCAACCCCGCCCTCACGGGCGGGGCTAATCTCTGCCGGCGCTTCGCGCCTCCTTGCTCAGCGTTTCGGTAGCGAGAATCCTTTCATTCGTGCAAAGGATTCGAGTAAACACTAATCAGGTTGACGAATGAAGGTTAGTCAGGAGAATCGCCGCGGGGCGGCCCGAGTAGGGAGTGGTGGCAATCGCATGGCAACCGGCACGGCAGGACTGAAAACGACAGAAGAGCTGAAAGTCCCCCGCGAAGGCCTGGCAGCCGATGGCGGCAAAGCCGGCGGCCAGCGCTACGGTTTTGTCGATCTCCTGCGCGGATTGGCACTCGTGGTGATGATTGAAACGCATGTGGTGAACGCCTATCTGCCGGCGGCGCTGCGCAGGAGTGAGTTTTTCTTCTGGCTTTCCTTCGTGAACGGGCTGGTCGCCCCCTCGTTTCTGTTTGCCTCAGGTTTTTCGATTGTACTCCAGGCACGCCGCAAGTGGGAGGACTGGCTGCACCTCGGCCCTGCTTTCTGGAAACAGATGCGGCGCATGGGATTCATCCTGCTGGTTGCCTACTACATCCACCTCCCCGATTTCGGATTGCGCAAGTTTCTGGTTCCACACGACCTGGCGTTCTGGAAAAGAGCGTTCCAGGTCGATATCCTCCAGTGCATTGTCGTTTCTCTGCTGGCGGCCAATGCCCTGATTCTGCTGACGCGCAAGCGCGGAGTCTTTTTCTGGGCGGCGGCCTCGGTCGGTGTTGCGGCAGCGCTGGCCACGCCCTGGATTTGGGCTCAGGACTTCACAACGCGCTGGCCTCTCTTCGTGGCTATGTTTCTGAATCCGCACGGGGTTTCGCTCTTTCCGCTATTCCCCTGGATCAGTTTTGTCCTGGCCGGCAGCTGCGCTGCCCACCTGTTCCTGAATGCTGTGGAAAAACGGGCCGACGCGCGCTTCATGCAGCGTGCGTTTTTTGTCGGGGCGGTCGCCGTTGCCTGCGGCTGGCTGGCGCGCTACTTGCCGCTGTTCAGCGCCTGGAACGTCGGGTATTACCGGACGAGCCCGTTGTATGTTCTTGTGCGCCTGGGCTGTGTAGTGATTCTTTGCGCCGGGCTTTACGCCATGGAGAAGCGCCTCGGATGGGTGCCGGGTGCCATCCGTCTGGCGGGCCAGGAATCGCTGCTGGTATACACGCTGCATCTGATGCTCATATTCAGCATCCTGCGGGGCAAGTGGGCGGCTGCCATAGTGGGCCTGGAGGCGGCGTATGCCACATGCTTTCTGATGAGCGCGGCGATCATCGTTCTCATGCTCTGGCTGGCGGGTATTTGGCACACCCTGAAGCGCAACCGTCCCGGAATGGCGAGAGCCGCCCTGGCAGCCCTTGTCGGTATCAACTGTCTTCTTTTTCTTCTCCTGTAGCCCGCGAATCCGTAGAGGCCGCGGGCGCCGAGAGAAAACGTATGAACTCCTCCGGATTGCGGGTCATGCCGGGGAAGGTGGCGAGCTTGTTTCCCTGCGCGTCCAGGATGGCGTACAGCGGGAGTGCGACAGTCCCGAATTTTTCCTTCTGGTAGGCCTGGTTATCCTCATACTCCTTGCCGGCACCATCGGTAAAGAGCTGCAGCCGGACATATTTTTGCAGGCCGGCATGAACCGCCGGCAAGGTGAAGATGTTAGCCTCCATCCACCGGCAATTGGTGCAGGTGTAGCCGGTAAAATCGATGAATACCAGTTTCTGCTCCTGGCGCGCCTGTGCCATGGCGGCGGCGAGATCGGTGTGCCAGGTGAGTTCCTGTCCGCGGGAACCGCCGGTAAACGCGAAAGCGCCAGCGGTACGCGGCGGCAGAAATGCGTCCAGCTCTCCGAGGCTTGCTCCCATCAGCCCGGTGAACAGATAGAATCCGATTGCCAGAAACAGCAGTGCCGAAGTCATGCGCAGAACGCCGAGATTTTCGATCGGACTGTCGTGGGGCAGACGGAATGTACCCAGCAGGTATATGGCGGCCAGGACCGCCGTTGCGAGCCAGACGCAGAGCACTACTTCGCGCGTAAATATTCCCCAGCGCCAGACAAGATCGACGTTGGAAATGAACTTCATGGCGGCAGCCACTTCCAGGAAACCCATCGTCACTTTTACCGAGTTCAGCCAGCCGCCGCTTTTGGGGAGCGAAACCATCAGGCGCGGCGCCAGCGCGAGCAGGAAAAACGGGGCCGCGAAAACTACTGAAAAACCCAGCATGCCCATGGCGGGCCAGAGCCAATCGCCCTGCGAAGTTGCCACGAGCACCGTTCCGACAAAAGGTACTGTGCAGGTAAAGCTGGTCAGTGTGAAAGTCAATCCCATAAGCAAGGCCGATGCGTAGCCGCTTCCCGATCCAGCTTTGGACAGCTTGCTCAATACACTGGAAGGGATCCCGATCTGGTAGAGCCCGAAGAGGTTGAGCGCGAATCCCATGAATACCGCTGTGATCAAAAGGTTGATCCATGGATTGGCGGCAAACTGGTTAATCCCAGTAGCGCCCAGGAAGGCCGCCAGGCCAAGGCCGAGCCCTGTGAACGTGAAGATGATCCCGAAACAGTAAACCAGTGCCAGCCGAAGCCCGGGTGCCCGATTGGCTTCAGCGCTCTTGGTAAAATAAGAGACCGTGATGGGTATCATGGGGAAGACGCATGGCGTCGCCAGGGACAAGGCTCCCATGGTCATTGCCAGCCAGAGGAAAGGGAGAAATCCTCTGGACCGTGCTGTCTGAACTTCCGCCGCGGTTCCCGAGGGGGAACCACCGGCAATGGCGCCGAATGCGGGTGCCGCAGAAGGCTGTAACGCAGCCGGTCCCGTGGCCCCGGCGGCCGTTTCGGAAGGAGAGGGAATTCCGGGGACTATTTGGATTGTAAATGAAACCGTAACGCCCCGGGGCGGCAGGCAAGACTTGTCGTCGCAGACCTGGTAATAAGCCTGAATGCGCACTTCGTAATCGCCCGGCTTAGCCGAGGCTGCCACCTTTAATGGAATCCAGAATTCAGCCCCGCCGGCATATACTTCGGTCTGAATTCCGAAATTCGGATCAAACTCCGTTTTCGGCGGAGATTGTCTGACAGTCCCGGAAATACTGAAGGGTTCGCCCGAGAGCACCGTAAAGCGGGTAGGAATGGGCCCGCCCGGAGGCGTGGTCGCTGAATACATATGCCAGTTGCCGTCGATCGCGGCTTCAATCTTGACGTCGAATTGGGCCCCCGCTCGAAACGGCCCGGCCGGCGGCCTGGCCGACCAGTGCACAGGCGAATCGTCCGACGTCTGACTGCCCGCGATCCCCGGCAGTACCAGGACACAAAAGGTGGCTGCGATCCATATACGTTTCATAACGGATAAGTATATCATCGCCTTCCATCCTTTCCGCAACCTGTGGTTGGGTGAAAGAAAAGGGTTCGCTTGTGCCAATCGGATCTATAATGGTGTCATGGTTGAGGTGCGATCGACACACGCTGTGGAAAAAGCTGCTCAGGAATCCGGCTTGCCTCCCCGGGTGGTTCTGGTCCTTGCGCGATTGGATCCTCGGGCATTGGGAATCGCTTTGGGCACAGTGTGTGGATTATGGCTTTGGCTGGCCACCATGATTCTGCTCATCCGCGGCGGCGCCAATGTAGGACAGAATCTCTCCCTGCTATCCCAGTACTTCATCGGATTCCGCGTTACCCCGGGCGGTTCTGTGGCGGCGTTTTTGTACGGTTTCCTGATCGCATTTCTCGTGGGCTATGGATTCGCGCGACTGCGCAACTTTATGCTTCATTCCTATTTGCTGTATGTTCGACGCCGGGCAGAGAGCGTGGCCCTGACCGATCTGCTGGATCGCCTTATGTAAGGGCATGGAGTTAGTCTGGAGGAACAGCCCCGTGGCTGCGAATGCCGCGAACAAAGAAGAAGCAGCAATTGAACGCGTTGTGGTGCGCATGAATGCCGCGCTGACCGGCGTGGTGCTGGGCTTGCTCGCCGGCGCCGGGTTGTTCTTGGCAACCGTCTGGCTGCTCATCAAGGGTGGGCCGCATCCGGGCGCCCATCTCATGCTGCTTGGCCAGTATTTCCCTGGCTACACGATTTCCTGGGCTGGGAGTCTGGTCGGTTTTGGCTACGCCTTCGTGATCGGCTTCCTTACCGGGGCAGTCCTGGGCTTCATCTACAACAAACTGGCGCGGTAAGATCTTCGTTTTAGCGGGCCCTCAACGCCCAGCCTGAGCGCACACCCCCTGCGCGTGACAGGCTGTCCAGAGTCTTTCCTCTTTTTTGTCGCGAAATGCCGTCCGAGCCCCTGCGGCAAAGCCCCGGAAGGGGCCGAAAGATAATAGCCGGGGGCGCAAGCCCCCGGATAGGATGTTGCATTGAAGGAGCCCTGGCAAGGGCGAAAGATCATTGTCCGCAACCTTTTTCTGTCGCCCCTCCAGGGCTCCGCACTGCTTTCCGATCCGACCCCGGGCTTGCGCCCGGGGCTATTCTCTTGCCGCCCCTACCGGGCTGGGTCAAAGGGTGGATCGAATTTCGCGACACAGCCTATTCTTGGCCTTTTTCCAGGTGAGGCGCTCGTTCGGATCCGCGTATTTCCCTCGAAATCTCCTTAGGATCGACTGCGCCCGTCATCCAGGCTGCCATCATGTAAATCAGAAAACCGCCGGCAATCCGAAAGAAGAGGCTGCCTCCGTCAAGCCAGAGGAGGAATGCGATCATCGGGAGGCAGGCCACGGCCGGCCTCCACACATGAGGGCTAAGCGGCAGCCGGACGACTTGGCGCGCAACCCTTTGATAGACCTGGCAGAGGACCACGATTTCGCCGATTACCGAGGCGACGGCAGCTCCGAAAAAGCTGAAGTCCGGAATCAGCAACAGGTTGAGCCCCGTATTGATGGTAGCGGCAATCAAGGCGATCCAGAGGTAATCCCTCTGCAGCCCATGAGACAGCAGCGTGGATCGGTATACAACCCGGCTCGCCATAACCGGGATGATCAAGAAGAGCATGCGTAGCGCGGCAGCCCCCTCCGAGAACTCGGGCCCGAAGATCCATGCCATCAAGGGGCGCGCCAGGAATATGCCGCCCACACTCAAGGGAATGGCAAGCAGCAGGGTATACTTCAGCGACCGGTCGGAGATGCGGCGCAACAGCGAAGGGTTGTTGCGGCACCGGGAGATGGAGGGGAACAGGTTGGAATAATAGAGAATGATGAATGCAGAAAAGAAATTGATGAACTTGTATGCCGCGCTGTACTGTCCGACCTCGGCGGGCGATTTCATGAAGCCGAGAAGCACGATATCGAAGTTGTACAGCACCATGGCCAGCGCTGCCGACAGCCCTATGGGCAAGGATTCCTTCCACAGCCTCGACCAGATCCGGAAATCAAATTTGAGGCGGATGCCGCCGAATTGCCGGAAATAAAAACAGACCAGCAAAAGCACGGAAGCAAGCTCGCCGCCGAACTGAAAAATCGGGATCCAGATTATTTGTTCGGGACGGTTCAGGAAGAGCAGGATACAGATGGAAAATGCAAGCTGTGTGACAACGGCGCCCGTGGCGACTAATTTCATCTGTTCCAGTGCCTGAAAGACCCAGTTCAAGCTGAAGGCAGAGGAAAAGAACAACAAGCCATACAGGAGCGTGAGGGTCGTGATGACTGTGGATCTTCCGAGGAGCCAGATGGTGACGACCAGCAGAACCCCCGCCACGAAACTCGCGCAGAAACGCAGGGCCAGGATGCTGTTGACATATTCCCGGACGCGGTGCGGCTGCCGGGCCACTTCCTGCGTGCCGTACGTGCCTAGTCCTTGGCTGACCAAAAGAGAAAAATAGGCTGTGAAAGCTCCCGCGAAGGCCAGGTTCCCGAATAGATCGGTGCCCAGTACGCGCGCCATGCGCGCCGTAGCCCAGAAGACCAGGAACTTGGATCCGAGATCACCTGCTACCAGGATGGTGTAGTTGGCCAGAAACCTACGCGCGCGTTGTCCCATATCATTTTTCTTCGACTGATTCTTCCTGATAGGACGGGTCGCCGTTGCAACTCCAGATGTCGTGACGGGCGCCGTAGATGTTCTGGACGGCGAGAATCGCGGTGAGCATGGAGTGGTCCTGGTTGTTGTACTTATGAAGCCCGTTTCGTCCAATCATCTGAAGGTTTTCCAGGTTCTGGAGGAATCCTCGGATAAGGACGAGGCGCTCGCTATATGTTTCATCGTAGACAGGGTAAGCCTTCTTCTGCCGGAAAACGACTCCGGCTTCCATGCGAGCGCCGCGCGTCAGCCCGATTTCGGCCAGTTCCCCGGAAGCGAATGCAACAAGCCGATCATCCGGCATGCACCAGAGGTCGTCGTTTTCGTTGACGAAATATTCGACCCCGAGGCTTGTCTTGCTCGGGTCGGGGACCATGTGCTTGCTCCAGTTCTTGAAATTCTGCAACCGCCCCATTCTCACTGCCGGGCTGTGGATGTAAATCCAGTTGTCGGGGAAGAGATCCGGATGGTCAATGACAAGGCATACTGTGAGGAAATCCCGGTACTTGAGTCCTGCGGCGGCCCTGAGGACCTCGTCCGGCGGCGCAGGCTCGAGAATGGCGATCATTTCCGCGACCGGCATACTGGCGATAAAGTGTGTGCCTGCGATCGTCTCCTGCCGGCCGTCGGGGCCGTCCACCACGAAGGCGGTCACGCGGCCCCCGGTATGGAGGACCTTCACGACGCTGCGGTTCAGTTGCACCTGCCCGCCGTGGTGTTCGACATATTTCTGAATATGCTCCCACATCATTCCGGGGCCGCGCTCCGGATAACGGAATTCCTCGATGAGGGTCTTGATGCTTTTGCCCCGATCGCCGAACACTGCGTTTTGCACAGCGGTGCGCAGGGACAATCCTTTGATCCGTTGGGCAGCCCATTCGGCCCGGATGCTGGTGCAGGGCATTCCCCAGACTTTCTCCGTGTAGGTCTTGAAGAAAATCCTGTAGAGGCGCTTGCCAAATCGGTTGCTGACCCATTTCTCGAGATTGTCCTCTTCGGGATAAGGGAACAGAAAAGAGTGCAGGAAACTGGTGACAATGAGGATGCTGTTCCAGAGGCCGAGGCCGCGAACCACATTACCGATCTTGAGCGGGTAGTAGAAAAACCTGCCTTTGTAATAAATGCGCGACAACCTGCGCACATGCAGGAATTTCTCCTGCAGCACATCCTCCCAGATGCGGCGCACTTCCGGAATCTTTGTGAAAAACCGGTGCCCGCCAATGTCGAATCGATAGCCGTGGAACTCTTCGGTACGGGCGTTTCCGCCGACGATGTCAGCCCGTTCGAAGACGACAGGAGTCGCAGCGTGCCGGCACAATTCATATGCCGCGGTCAATCCTGCCGGACCGCCACCTGCGATTAATACTTTCTCAGCTTCTCGGGAGATCATAAATCGAGCCATGATCTTAGCCCATTCGCCGCCTCGGGGGAACCGCTAAGACCTCGAAGACCTCAGAGAAAGCATGACGCGCGGAGCAGGGAGGGACGAGTTGCATATCGCGAAGCGGGGCTGCGGCAGCACTTTCGGCGGGTCCAATGCTCATCCCGGCATTCTTTGTGCTACTTACCTGCAAAATACTTGGCACGAAAGAAAGGACTTGCACCCACCAAATGCAAAGTGAGGAGGCGCGAAGCGCCGGTAGAGGGTAGCCCCGCCCGTGAGGGCAGGGTTGCGTGAGACAAAGCATGGAGGTCCGAAGGACCGGCACTGTTGTCGTGTGCCGCACCTTCGGCGCTCATGCCAATTGTCTGCAAACCCCGGCCTCACGGCCGGGGCTATTGTTTGCCGCCTCTTCGAGGCTCCTATTCTCCGCGTCTCGGAGGGAAGGTATCTTTGCTTGCGGCTATGCTGCGGCGTGTCTTCGGGGTCTTTGCGGTTTGCGGCTCTCCGGCTTACGGCAGTGGATGCCAGTGTCTGAATTTCAGCCAGGTACACGATATTCCCACACAAGGGAACTCCGAAGGTGCATAGCCGGCCAGAAAAACAGCGAACGTGCGGCGATGGAAACGGTTATTTGGGCAATTTCTCGAAGCGCGATTGCACTTCTTTCCTGTCGAGCATGCCTGGCGGCGCGGCAAGCAGTCTTTGATAAGACTCGCGTGCCGCGCCATAGTTTCCCAGGGCCTCCATGGATACTCCTCGCCCGTAGAGGCCGAGATCGTAGTCCGGATCCACCTGGATGGAACGGTCAAAAAAACCGAGCGCTCGTCCCGGGTCTCCCATGGTCAGGAAGACCATGCCTTTCGCAGCAAGAAAGTCAGCGCTCCTCCCCTCCAGTGCCAGTCCACGATCGAGAAGCTCGAGCGCGCGCGGCAGGTTCTTCTGCTCGTAGCGCATGATGGCAATCTCCAGCAGGCTGCGCAAGTACCCGTGCTCCTTGCGCCTCCACTTCGAGGCCGGCAGGGCGAGACGGAGCGGCCAGGGGTTTACTATTGGATTCATGGCATCGCGGTGCGGCGCCGGCACACACTCAGGGCATGCGCCGATCCACGGAGGCTTTTTCCAGAGCGGGTTGGCCTCTTCCGTGCCGAGCACAGGGCCGGTGGCTGCCACACTCAGCAGCCAAAAATGCCCGGGCAACTGGCCGGTCACGATTCCGTGGAATCCTCGCGGAAGATTGGCGCCGGCCAGGATCTTCTCATAGGCAATGCGGTTGATGAGCACGCCGGGCGAGTTGATGGCGATGCCAAGGCCCACGAGAATGATCGCTACTTTTCTCGCTTTTGCGGAATGGACTAAACCGCCGGCAAGCAAGGCCACAAACGGGACTATGGCCAGAATCAGGCGGTCGCCCCAGGCGCGCCCGCTTTCGAATCCCCACCATTTTGAAATCAGCAGGATTTGTGCGGCGCACGCAGCGGAGAGCACGCATACGGCCCATTGTTTTCCTTTTCGCGCCAGCTGCCACGCGCTCCAGGGAACCAGCACCGTGAGCGGGAAAAACCAGATCAACCCCTTGCGTGGATTTACCAGCAGACCGCTCAATCCCGTGAGGAATGGAGCGGAGAAAGCCTCGTTCTTGTAGCCGAAATCGGCCGAATTCCCGAAAAGCACGAGATTCACTGCCAGCAGGTACAACGATGCAAGCAGTGCCGGGACAGCGTAGAAGGTCGCTCTGAGGAATGCTTTTCGCAAAGGCAATTCCCTGAGCCAGCCGGCGAGAGCACCAAGGACGAGCACGGGAGCCAAAACGGCAAAATATGGGCGCAGCAGGATGCCGTAGCCAAGTGCAAAGCCCCCGATCAGGGTGTCGAGACCCCAATAGCGCGGTTCCTGCAACGCTGCCAACAGACAGTAGAAGGCGGCTACCGCGCACAAAGCCTGGTACGGTTCATTGTAGTTGGTGCCTGTGTAGCCCCACGCATACGAGCCCAATGCGAATGCCAGCGCCAGGAGCGTCGCGGTCGCTGCGCCGTAGCCCAAACGGAGCGAGGCACGCCAGATCAGGGCGGCAGTACCTAGAAGTGCGATGATAGAAGGAAAGGAGAGGACCACTTCAGCGCCGACGCTCCCGAACAGCCTGGCTGCCGTGCCGGCCAGCGGCAGGAAAACAATCAGCACCAGAGAGTACCCGGGCGGGTACTTGGAATAGACCTCACCCGTAGTCGTTGCTGCTCCGAAAAAAAACCCGTGAAATTCTTTGGTAGCGAAACGGGAAGGGGAGAGGAACTTGCCCATTTCCGTGAAGCTGAAGGCGCTGGTCAGCATCAATTGGTCATCGGTGTCCCCCATCGGGACCGAACTGAAGGTCAGGCAGTAGATCACCGCCACGAGAAGGAGTAGCCTATGAAACCTCCGCAACTCGTCGCTGCTCGCCAGCGAAAACGGAGGCAGCAGCCGGTTTTCCCTCTTTTCTCTTGCGGCTTTGGCTGTTCTCTTTCCATGCTTGCCCATACAGGCCCTCGATGATAGTTGACCGGTCTTCGATTGCTGATCCGCCGGGCTACCTCTTCTCCGGCATCGGCGGGTCGGAGTGCAACCTTTATGGATCGTCCGCATCCTGGTCTGCTCGCCGCCTGATGCCCCCTTTCGCAAATAGGAGTTGGGCGAAATATTTCAAGCAGCCAATCCCGAAGGCCACGGCACTATAAATGTAATAGAACCAGTGCATCAGCGTAGCGCGTATGCAGAACAATGCGCCGCCATGCATATAATAAAAGCGATAGAGCCGCCGGTTCCAGCCGATCACGGGCAACAATGCAAGCGGGATTCCGATCAGGGACCAGCGACTCCAGAAACCAAACACGCCCAAAAGTACCGCCAGGCAGGTGAAAGCCGAAGAGGCACGTTGCGGCCGGCTCACATTCAGGTCGTCAAGGATCTTCCCATAAGCGAGCTGCAGTACCGTCCAGGGAATCGCTCGATCGCAGACATCGCTGCGCAGCAGGCCGGTGAATGTCCAGCGCTTGGCGTGCTTTACCAATAGGCGCTTGCAGAGAGCGATTCTGTAGCCTCGAGCTCGCATCCGATATCCCAGCTCGATGTCCTCGATGCTGGGGATGAGGTAGGACTCGTCGAAGCCTCGAAGCTCCAGAAAGATATCGCGCCGGATAGCGCCGCACCCCGTCCAGAAGGTCGATGCTTCCGGAGAGGCCTTCTGATGCACGTAGTGATGCGTCAGATTCTTGTAGCGCGAGAGGAAATCGGATTCCGGAGGGGCATCGTCATATGAGCCGATCACTGCGGCAAGGCCGGGATTCCCTGCGAAAGCCTCGCGGACTCTGGCCACTGTGTCGGGAAAGCACAAGACATCGGCGTCGAGGAAAAAGAGGATCCTGCCCCTGGCTTTCTGCGCACCGCGGTTGCGGGCGGAGGCGGGACCTCGGGTCGCCGCGGACCTTAGAACGAGGCCGGAAAACCGCTGTGCAATTTCGAGCGAAGAATCGGTGGAGCCGTCATCCACCAGGATCAGCTCGTAGCCGCGATCGTCGCTCGCGCATAGAGCTTGGAGACACTTCTCGAGGTAAGCGGAGGCGTTGAAGAATGGGATAACGACCGAGATCAAATCCGTGAGGCCTGAGTGCACCGCCTGCCTGCCTTTCTCAACCAGCGCGACCCCAAGGTATCACGGCATCCGCTGTGGTATAAATATCAATTCGTGGGAAAGGAGACGCATGCTTTGCCATACCTGATGCCCGTGCGTGTCAAACGTGTCAGTCCCCGGCAAACCGATATCGCATGGAATGATGGGCACTTCAGCTCCTACCCGTCCTGGTACTTGCGTGAAAATTGCCCTTGTGCCTCGTGCGTGGAAGAGTTCACCGGCCGGCGCTTGATCCTCCAGGGGAGCATCCCGGGTGATCTTGAGCGAATCGATGTGGGGCCGGTTGGGAATTACGCGCTCAGATTTTCCTGGAGCGATGCTCATAGTACCGGGATTTATACCTTTGATTTCTTGCGCAGGATTTGCCCCTGTGCTGAATGTCAGCCGGAAGGGCTCAAGGAGCCGCCGCCGAAGTCGGCGCCATCGGGATCCTTTGAGGCCTGACCACCCGGCAGCCGGCGTGCGATCGCTGCAGGACGCCGTCTGCTGAATTCCAATATAGGAATCCTGCCTTTCCCGGGGATTGGACGGATACTTCCGGAGGTTGATCTCAGGTGAGTGAGGACTTTGTCAAGGGAACGGTGCTGAAGCAGTTGCTGCGGGACCGCATTCTCATTCTGGATGGCGCCATGGGGACCATGGTCCAGCGGCTCCAATTGGATGAAGCCGCGTATCGCGGCGCGCGATTTGCCGGCCATCCCCGGGACCTGCGCGGCAATCATGATCTCCTGAATCTCACCCAACCGCAGGTGATACAGGCGATTCACAGTCAATACCTGGCTGCCGGCGCCGACATTATCGAAACCAACAGCTTCAACGCCAACGCCGTGTCGCTGGCCGACTATGACCTTCAGGGCCTTGCCTACGAGATCAATCTGGCTGCCGCGCGGCTCGCCAGAGCTGCGGTGCTCGAGGCTGAGGCTGCCAATCCTCTTCGCCCGAGATTTGTCGCCGGCTCGATCGGCCCCACGAACAGGACAGCCTCCCTGTCTCCAGATGTTAATAACCCGAGCTTCCGTTCCATTACCTTCGATCAACTGGTTGCCGTCTACGGCGACCAGGTGCGCGGCCTCCTGGATGGTGGCGCGGATATTCTCCTGGTAGAGACCGCTTTCGACACCTTGAATGCCAAGGCAGCACTCTTCGCGATTGACTGCTGCTGCGAGAGACGCCGTCGGCAGGTTCCGGTGATGGTGTCGATGACCATCACGGATGCCAGCGGGCGCACGCTGTCGGGGCAGACACCGGAGGCTTTTTGGATCTCGGTGTCCCATGCACCACTCCTGAGTGTTGGACTCAACTGTGCCTTGGGAGCTGGAGAAATGCGCTCGCACCTTGAGGACCTCTCCGAACTGGTGCCCTGCTACCTCAGTTGCCACCCCAATGCCGGCCTGCCCAATGCATTTGGCGGCTATGATCAAGCTCCCGCGGATATGGCCCATATTCTGGGCGAGTATGCTGCCAACGGATGGCTCAATATTGTGGGAGGGTGCTGCGGGACGACCCCCGAGCACATCCGTGCCATCGCGCAGGCTGTGAATGGATGCCGGCCTCGAGTGCCCGCCTCCCCTGCGCGCCACACCCGGCTGAGCGGGCTGGAGGCTCTGACCCTCCGGCCGGACACCAATTTCATCAACGTCGGTGAGCGGACCAACGTGGCCGGCTCACCGAAGTTCGCCCGGATGATTCTTGACGGCAAGTTTGAAGAGGCGCTCGCCATGGCGCGCCAGCAAGTCGAAGGAGGGGCCCAACTGCTGGATGTCAACATGGATGAAGCCATGCTCGACTCGGAAGCGGCGATGACGCGATTTTTGAACCTCGTTGCCTCGGAACCCGACATCGCCCGGGTGCCCATCATGATTGACAGCTCGAAGTGGTCGGTGATTGAGGCCGGGCTGAAATGCCTGCAGGGTAAGGGCGTTGTCAATTCGATCAGCCTGAAGGAAGGGGAAGAGGAATTCCGGCAGCGCGCCCGGCTGCTCAAGCGCTATGGCGCAGTCGTGATCGTCATGGCCTTCGATGAAGAAGGCCAGGCCGTGACCACCGAACGCAGAGTGGCGATCTGCACGCGCGCCTACCGCATTCTCACGGAAGAAGTCGGAATCTCGCCCGAAAACATCATTTTTGATCCGAACGTCCTGACGGTGGGCACCGGGATCGAAGAGCACAACAACTATGCCGTGAGCTTCCTGGAGGCGACATCCCGATTAAAGAAGGCCTTCCCGCTTTGCAAGGTGAGCGGGGGCGTGAGCAACGTTTCTTTCGCCTTCCGGGGCAACAGCACCGTCCGGGAAGCCATTCATGCGGCCTTTCTTTACCATGCGATCCATGCAGGACTGGACATGGGCATTGTCAATGCGGGGCAGCTGCCGGTGTACGAGGAGATCCCCAAGGATCTGCTCGCGCTGGTGGAAGATGTTCTTCTGAACCGCCGCCCGGACGCTACGGATCTGCTGGCGCGATATGCGGAATCGGTCAGGCAGCAGGAGAAGACGAAGGGCGAGGAGGCGGGCTGGCGTGCGGGCAGCGTTGAGGAGCGCCTGGCGCATGCCCTGGTCAAAGGCATCACGGACTACATCGAGTCTGACGTGGAAGAGGCCCGCGTGCAATGCGGCAAACCCCTTCTGGTCATCGAAGGCCCGCTGATGTCCGGAATGAACCTGGTCGGAGACCTGTTCGGATCGGGGAAAATGTTTCTCCCCCAGGTTGTCAAGAGCGCGCGGGTCATGAAAAAGGCGGTCGCATGCCTTCTTCCTCACCTGGAGGCTGAAAAGCTGGCAACCGGAGGGGGCGCCGCGCGGGGCAAGATTGTATTGGCGACCGTCAAGGGCGATGTCCACGACATCGGCAAGAATATCGTGGGCGTGGTCCTGGGCTGCAACAACTATGAGGTAGTCGATCTTGGGGTCATGGTGCCGCGTGAGAGGATTCTCCAAACGGCGCGCGAGCTTCATGCCGACATGATCGGCTTGAGCGGACTGATTACCCCCTCCCTGGACGAAATGGTGCACGTAGCCCGAGAGATGGAGCGCGAAGGGTTCAAAGTTCCGCTGCTGATCGGCGGAGCCACGACGAGCCGCGTCCACACGGCCGTGCGCATTGCCCCTGCCTACTCCGGGCCGGTCGTGCATGTTCCCGATGCCTCCCGCGCCGCAGGTGTGGCGGGGAGCCTGATGCGCGCCGGCACGAGCGAGAACTTCGTGGAGGAAGTGCGGCAGGAACAGGAACGACTGCGCTCGGAGTATCGCGGGCGAAAACCGCAGAGGGCACTGCTGACGCTGGACCAGGCTCGCAGTCGCAGGCTCCGCATTGCCTGGGACAGCGGCAAGATCGAAGCCCCTTCATTCACCGGGATCCGCACCCTGGATGAATTCCCATTGAGTCAGATCGTGCCGTTTATCGACTGGTCGCCTTTTTTCCACGCCTGGGATCTGCGCGGCCGTTATCCTGAAATCCTGAATGATGACAGGATCGGAGAGAAGGCGAGGGAACTCCGGCGCGATGCGCGCGGCCTACTGGACGAGATTGTCCGACTGCATCTGATCACGGCGCGCGCGGTCTACGGTTTTTTCCCGGCCAATAGTATCGGCGACGACATTGAGGTGTATGGCGACGAATCGCGCCTGCAACAACAGGCCGTGTTCCACACGCTGCGCCAGCAGACCGAAAAGCCCGAGGGCCAGCCGCAGCACGCTCTCGCGGATTTTATCGCACCCAGGGATTCCGGAAAGCCGGATTATCTGGGCGCCTTCGCGCTTTCCACCGGCTTCGGTGTTGACGAGCTGTGCGGCCGGTTTGCAAGGGAGCTGGACGATTACCGCTCGATCTTGACCAAAGCGCTCGCCGATCGCCTCGCCGAGGCATTCGCCGAATGTCTCCACAAGAGGGTGCGGACCGAGTGGGGATATGGTCTGGAGGAAAGCCTTACCATCGAGGATCTCATCCGTGAGCGCTACCGCGGCATCCGTCCCGCGCCCGGCTACCCCGCCTGCCCCGACCATACAGAGAAGCGTACGCTATTTGACCTGCTTGGAGTCGAAGAGCGCATCGGCGTGCTCCTCACGGAGAACTTTGCCATGCTTCCTGCCAGTTCCATCTGCGGTTACTATTTCGCTCACCCAGAAGCGAGATATTTCGCCGTGGGCAAGATCGGCCGCGACCAGGTTGCCGATTATGGACTGCGGAAACAGATGGATCTGCAGACCACGGAGCGCTGGCTGGCGCCCAACTTGATCTATGATCCCGAAGCATAGGCGGAATGCTCCCGAGAGTCAGGACACCGATGTGCTGAGAATTTCGCTAACCTTGTCGGTCAGCGAGGAGGTAGAGAAGGGTTTGTGCAAAAAGGCTGTGTTTGGTTCGAGGAAACCCTTGTGCGTTATCGCTTCCTCGGAATATCCGGACATGAAAAGCACTTTGATTTCGGGGCGCATGGCCACGACTTGCCGGGCCAGCTCCCAGCCGCTAATAACCGGCATGACAACATCTGTGACCAGAAGATGAATGGGAGCGTCATGCTCCCTGCAGATCTGCAGTGCAGAGGCTCCGTCCCGGGATGCAAGAACCCGATATCCGTACATGAGAAGAAGGCGTCGTGTAAGCTCGAGCACGGACTCTTCATCCTCCACCAGCAGGATGGTCTCTGAACTGATGTGCGGCTGGGCAGCGGCATACTCCCTCTTGACAGGGCATGACTTCCCCTCGACTCGCGGCAGGTATACGGCAAAAGTGCTGCCGAGTCCTTCCTGACTCTCAACGCTGATATAACCCTCGCTCTGTTTTACGATTCCGTACACCGTGGAGAGCCCGAGGCCTGTGCCTCGGCCGATGTCTTTCGTGGTGAAGAACGGTTCGAAAAGGTGGGATCGCGCATCCGCACTGATCCCGCACCCGTTGTCGCTTACGCTCAGGAGCACATACTGACCCGGCCTGGATCCCTCGTGCTCCCGGACAAAATCTTCGCCCAGCACGATGTTTTCCGTTTGGATGGAAAGATGACCGCCGTTGGGCATGGCATCGCGCGCGTTCACGACCAGGTTCATGATGACCTGTTCAACCTGGCCGGGATCGGCTTTCACAGGGCCGAGCTGCGGATTCAGGTCGATGCCAAGATGGATATCCTCTCCGATCAAACGCTGCAGCATTCTCTCCATCTCGCGGACGATGTGATTAAGGTCGAGGACTTCCGGTTGGAGCACCTGACGGCGGCTGAACGCCAGAAGCTGACGAGTCAACTTGGCGGCCCTCTCCCCCGCTGCATGGATCTCTTCGACGAAACGGCGTTGCGGAGCGTGCCCTTGCATCTGGCACATCATCAGCTCGGTATAGCCGTTGATGCAGGTGAGCAGGTTGTTGAAATCATGGGCAATCCCACCGGCGAGCCTTCCCATGGCCTCGATCTTCTGGGATTGACGTAACTGCTGCTCCAGCCTTTTGCGGCTGGTGTCGTCAAAAATGTAGCCCTTGATCTCCAGGAGTTTCCCGAGATCGTCAAATGTGCCGTAGGTGTTCTCCACGACGTAAACGGGCTTGCCGTCTTTCCGTCGCAGTTCGGCTTCCTCATGTTCCAGTTTTTTGTGCTCGCGGAGGCGTTGGAGGGTGGCTTCCCGATCGCCGGGATTCGGGTAGAGGAGTACCATGTCCGTGCCCATTGCCTCCTCCAGCGTGTCAAATCCGAATATCTGCAGGAATGTAGGATTGCACGCCAGGAGCTTTCCTTCCGGACTTGATATGTAGGCACCGCTCAAATCTTCGTCAAAAAACTTCCGGTATTTCTCTTCGGAAGCGCGCAGCGCTGCCTCCGATTGTTTCTGCTCCGTGATGTCTTCGTAGGTGCCCATCACACCGATGACTCTTCCTTCCTGGTCGTGGAGCGGAATCTTGCTGGTTCTGAGCCAGCTAACACTGCCGTCGGGTTTATGTTGTGGCTCCTCAAACCTGAGCTTGGGCTTGTCGGTGTTCATTACCAGCAGGTCATCCTCCCGGTACAACGGGGCAGTCTGCCGCCACGACAGCTCGAAATCATTCTTGCCGATGATATCGCGTGGATGGGAGAAGCCGGCATCGCAGGCAAAGGACTTGTTGCACCCGAAGTACCGGAGATCTCGGTTTTTCCAGAATACACGTTGGGGAATGTTGTCCAGGATCAGCTGAAACATCTGCCGGGACCGATGGATCTCCTCCTGTACTTCTTTCTCTTCGGAGATGTCGCGCGCGATGCCGACGAGGTATATCGGCTGGCGGGCTTCATTGCGGACAATCGAGGTGGAGAGATATGCCGGAAATTCGCTGCCGTCCTTGCGACGGTTCAGGATCTCACCGCGCCAGCCGCCGCGCAGCGTGGCGGGAAGTATTTCCCTGACAATTTCCGGCGGGTTATATCGGGCACGGACCAGGGAGACGTTTTTGCCGATCAATTCGTGTTCTTCGAATCCATAAGTATTGAGGAACGCCTCGTTGACAAAGCAAATGTTGTCGGACATGTCGGTAATGCTCACACATTCGCTGATGCTCCGCAGTGTGTGCGCCAGCAGGCGGAGCTCGCGCTCCGCCTGCTTCTGTTCCGTAACATCCAACAGGGATACGATGACCTTCGAGTAGGTTTCCTCAGATCCGGGCACCACGGACCAGCGCAGCATGGCATGGATCTTTCTGCCGGTGAGCGTCCGGTTGGTGACCACGGTCTCCAGAAAAATCTCGCCCCTGCTGATGGCCAACAACTGCATCTTGAACTCAGGGAGGCTTTCCTCCTCAAACACAAAAGCCAGCCCGCACAGCAGCGCCTCTTTGCTTTCCGCTTCGAAGAGCCTGAGTGCCGACAAGTTGACGTCGATGATCTTTACCAGGCCGGCGCACTCGGCGACGACTTCCGGGTGCTCTGTGAAATAGGACCCGAAATCCTCAACGCCGTCGGCGCGCAGTGCATCGACGCGGCTTTTGATGGCGGAGAAGTCCTCCATCCAGATGGCGACGGGAGAGTTCTCGAACAGGCTGCGGTACCGTCTCTCACTTTGCCGCAATGCCTCAACCGCGGTAGCGCCCAAGGGCTCCATTTCGATAAGGGACTTCTGCTCCATTTCAGGTACCTTGCCTCAACTCACCTCATTTCGGCAATGTTGACCTCAGACATTACCGGACAAATGCAGTTCGTTCCGCGCCGGGATTCGCTTATGACAGAAGGCTTTCAGTACACGGAAGAAAAGGGGAAGGCAAAACCCCTGCATGCGAACCCAACTCGGTGAGGATGGGGTTGTCATCAGCAGGACAACATGTAAGGCGACCCGGCCATCCTGAGCGCTCATCCTCACCCGGAAAGCGCTTTTCATTCTTCCGTCACATCGAAGAAATGGTTGTAATAGATCTTCTGTGAGGGATCCGGGATCAGGCCTTGCACGAGGCTGGAATAGATGGTCCTGGATGCGGCGAATACTGTGTCTGTGGCCTGAAATCCCAGGACATCGTGCACCTTCTTGAAATTCACTCTGTAGTCTCTCACATCGAGGCTTTTGTGGTCATGCTGGACATCCACGCCGCCCAGAGTTCTGGCGATGATCTGGGCTATATCCTCGATCTGGTAATTTTGCGCATCCGAGCCCACATTGAAAACCTGGTTCCCCACACTGGAGATATCTGCCTCAATGCAGAGCACATACGCATCGGCTGCGTCCTGAACACTCAGGAGGGGCCTCCATTGCCTGCCGCCGAATACCCGAATCCTGCCTTCCGAGAATGCATTCATCGTCATGGTGTTCACTACCAGATCAAACCGCATTCTCGGAGAATAACCGTACAGTGTGCCCATCCTGAGAATGGTGGGGGCGAAGTATGTGTCGCCCATCGACAATATGGTCTTTTCGGAAGCGATCTTTGTCCGGGCATAAAGAGATACGGGACGCAGTTCGGCATCCTCATCCAGCAGGCGGTCGGCCAGGCCATAGACGCTGCAGGTTGAAGCATACAGGAAACGATTGATGCATTGATGTTTGCAGGCTGCGGCCAGCGCCTGGGCCGCAATGACATTGGTTTCAATGGTCTCTCTCGGCCTGATTCTGGATGCGGGGTCTCCCACGATGGCTGCCAGCAATGCCACGGCATGGACGCCATCCAGGGCACTCACGCAGGTATGGATGTTTCTCAGATCGCCCTCGATGATCTCCAGCGCCGGCGTTTGCGGAATCTGTTCCAAAGACCGCTTGCCGTACAAAAAGCTGTCGAGGATTCGTACCGTATAACCCCGCTCCAGAAGTTTTATAGTCAGAACGCTGCCGAGATACCCGGCTCCCCCTACGATCAGGATCCTCCGCAGCCGGCCATTGGCGGCGCCTTGCTCCTGAGTGGCATCCGACACATTTTTCAGGTCTTCCAGGGAGAAAACATCGACGATCCTGTCACTCTCTCCCAGGACAGGGATGAGCTCAACCCCCTGCAAAGTAAGGTCCGAAAGTACATTCCGGATGACCTCTTCACTCTTTAGGTCCGATTGCCTGACCGCGTATTTATAGGAGTAAGGGTGTCCCTTGATGACATCGGCCTCGCTGACGCCGCTGATAAGGAGACGGCGCAGGTCGCTTATGGATACTGTTCCGTCATACCGGCCCCGGGCGTCGAGCGTGAAGCCTGTGTCGTAACGGCTCCTCTCTATGAGCTGGATAGACTCCTTGAGGGTGGTATCCTGGGTTATGATTGCAGCATCCCGTTTCATGATGCGTCTCTCGCCGACGTCAGATATCGCTCCACGTAGAGGGCCAGAGCCTGTTCATAGCCGTGCCGGGGTTCCCAATCCAGCAGCCGCTTGGCCTTTTCCGAGGAGATGAAGCGGCCCTTGAAATTCCCCTTCCGGTCCTCCACGAACTCGACTTTCGCCTTTTTCCCGAGAATGCGCTCCAGGGTCCTGACCACCTGAAGCACCGTGATTTTTTCTGCTCCGTTCAGGTTGAAAACTTCGTTGCGCGCGCCCTCCTTGAGGCAGGCGACATTCCCTTCCGCAAGGTCCTTGACATAGATGAACTGGCGGTATTGGCTGCCGTCGCCATGAATGCGTATGGTTTCATCCCCGAGGATTCTCCGGATAAATGTTGGCGTAACCGTTTCCGGACGGCCGCGCTCCCCGAAAGGTATTCCATATCTCATGATGGTATACTCGACGCCATACAGATTCCGGTAACCGACGCAAAACAGTTCCGCGGCTATTTTGGCACTGGTGTACAAATGATCAGGATTTTGAGCATAGGCACAATCTTCCGTAATCTCACGGTCGCCATCGGTGCTCGCCGATCCATACACCCACTCCGTGGAGGCCAGCAATACACGGGAAGCCCCGGCACGGCGCGCAGCTTCCAGAACGCATAAAGCAGACTGGGAAGTGTTTTCATTGGAGAACAGCGGGCTTTCAAAAAATCGATTTACATTTGCCTCGGCGGCCAGGTGATACACCTGGTCGCCGGGCTTGATGTTCTTCCCCAGCCGGTCCAGATCCCTGGTGTCCCCCCGGACAAATTCGCAGTCTGTGGCATGCCGCGGCGTATCCAGATCATAGATACACACCTCATGACCATGCGCCGCCAAGGCATCCACCACGTGTGAACCTATAAAGCCGGAACCTCCCGTGACTATCACTCTCATGCGAATCCCCTGTTGTGGAAACAATAAGTCCGCCCCGCCGCTATGACAACGATTCCTGGAGCGGTTCGCCACTCCACTGTGCCGGCAAATTATCGTGCAGTGACGGTTCCTCTGCAAGGATTTTGGATCTCCAGCCGACGCTCCCGGATTGGGGCCCGGCATCCGGCTGGTTGCGACACCTTCAAAATCCGCAATCCCGATTAAAGAATCTTACTCAGCCGACCGTCTCGGCGAGGGCCTGGATCACCCGGTGGGCGTCTTCCTCCGTCATGCCGGAAAAAAGCGGGAGGCAGATATGCCTTGCGCACAAATCCTCTGCAACCGGCAAGGGACCGCCGGCATAAGGCTGGAATACGGGCTGTTTATGCAGGGGGCTCTCATAAACCTCCCCGGCCAGCGACACGCCATAGCGCTCACGCAATTGCCCCTTCAGCTCCTTGCGATCGCGTGGCTCACGAAGCACCGCAATGTATTTGTAGTAATTGCAGGTCCCGCCGGCAGGCACGGCCAGGGTGCTCAGGTTGTGCATGCCGGACAGGGCCCGGGTGTAGATGCCGGCGATTTTCTGCCGGTCCGCGATCATCTCCGGCAGGCGCTCGAGGTGTTTGATGCCGATGATGGCGTGAGGTTCCGACATGCGCCAGTTATATCCCATGCGTATGTGGGCGTTTTGTGTGAAACTGCCCTTCCCTTGGTCCCGGTAGATGCGGGCCTCCTCTGCCAGCTGACGGTCGTGGGTCACGATCATGCCCCCTTCGGCGCAGGTCATGACCTTCGTCGGGTAGAAGCTGAACGAGCCCGCGAAGCCAAAGGCTCCCGCGCTCGTACCGCCAAGCGAAGATCCATGGGCATGGGCGGCATCTTCGATGAGCCAAATGCCTTTGCGGACGGCCAGGTCGACTACTTCCGGCATGCGGCCGGAAACCAGCCCCCCGATGTGAACCATGATGATCGCAGCCGTCGCGGGCGTCAGTTTCTTTTCAATGTCCTCGGCACGCATGGCGAACGACTCGGGATCCATGTCGACCAGGACCGGATTGCCCCCTGCGTGCACCACGGCGGCCGCTGTGGCAAAAAAGGTGTTGGTGGGCACCAGGACATCCTTGCCCGCAATGCCGAGGTATCTCAGAATGATTTCGAGTGAGCTGGTGCCGCTGTTGACCGCCACCGCATGCGGCATGCCGCAGAATGCGGCAAACTTCTGCTCGAAATCAGCCCCGTAGCGGCCCAGCGTGAGCTGCCCGCTGGCGAGCACTTCCTGGATCCGCTCCGCAATCCAGGCGCGGTCTGCCGGCAAAAACTGGATCCTGGCGGCAGGAATCTGCTTGTGCGACTCGGGCATTGAGAAGTCCTTTCTGCGGAATGCTCAATCCGCAATTTCATCCGGTTTCGACTGCGTTAAGCTCTGCAAGGCTTCTCGTGCGAAAAGCGGCCACGCAAAGTCGAAACCGCTCTAAGTCTCCCCCCCGCTGCGGGCGATGAAAATCACGCCGACAATGACCAGCACGATCCCGGCCCAGCGGAGCGGGGATACCTGCTCCTTGAGAATAACGACGGCCAGGAATGCCGCAAAACCGTATTCTATGGCAGTCATCGGCAGCGCCACCGTCACGTCGGTCCATGAGAGAGCAGCCAGAAAAAGGACATAAAAGACGGTGTTCAGCGCGGTCCCCATGATGACATACCCATTGATCGCCGCGTGATAAAAATAAACGGCGACGGCCATCGGAGCGTAGTTCTCGAGAGATCCGACCTGCTGCATACCCCGCCTCACGAGAATCTGTCCCACGGCTGCCGAGGCTGCCGCGAGCGTCATTACGATAAGAACTCGGACCATTGGTTTCTATCTCCCGAAATGATGATGCCGCATGTCCCCCGGTTCCCCAGCCTATTTAGGCCTGCGGGCGCTTCGTCTCATGTTGTGCCGGTTTCCCGATTTCGAATCCCAACGCCTGGAAAACCTTCGCCATGCTGGTTCCGGCCGCCGGTTCGACAATGAAGTGAGAAAACTCGGGGCGCAGCGGGTAGTGGTCGCGGAGGCGATCGAAGCGCTCTCCGGCGGCGATCGCCGGCATACCGATAACGGCTCTGAGGTCCGCATCGTCGCGACGGATGTCATAGGCCTGCAGTACGACCGAGCGAATGGCATCCTGACTTTTCATCCCGGGTTGAGGGGAAACGCGCTGCGGCGGGGCGAAAATGCGGCTACGGTCCCAGACAGCAGAGATGCCGAAAAACCGGCATAATTCATCGAGAATCATGGCCGTCCCCAGCGCCTTGCCGTCCTGGCTGTAACCGGCTATGTGTGCCGTGCCGAGATCCACCAGATCCAGAAGGTCGCGATTGATCCTTGGCTCCCCCTCCCATACATCCAGGATCGATCCCTCGATCCAGCGCTCTCGCAGCGCAACCAGCAGATCCGGCCCACAGACGACGGCGCCGCGGGCTGAATTGATGAGGAACTGGCCGGGCGACAGGCACCGCAGCAGCTTGCTGTTCACCATGTGAAGGGTCGGATACTGTCCCTCAACCGTAAGAGGCACGTGCAGGGTAAGAATATCCGCGCCGAGCACATCATCGAGAAAACCGTATCTCTCGTCTCCGGTACTCTCCCGGAGCGGGGGATCGCACAAGAGCACTTTCATGCCGAGCGCAGCCGCCTTCATGGCAACCAACGTCCCGATGCGGCCGACGCCGATGATGCCGATGGACTTTTCCGACAGGCGCCAATCTCTACGCTCAGCCGTCGCCAGCAATGCGGAGACAACATACTCCGCCACCGAATTGGCATTGCTGCCTGCTGCGTTTGCGCAGTAAATGCCGCGCGCCCTCAGATAGGGGAGGTCGAGATGATCCATGCCGATGGTGGCGGTGCCTACGAACCGCACCGAACTTCCTTCAAGGAGACTGGCATCGACCCGGGTCACCGAGCGCACAATGAGAGCGTCCACATCGCACACGTCCACCCGGCGCACGGATCTGCCGGAAAACAGCCTGATCTCGCCCGCTGCGGCAAATGCCGCATGCGAATAGGGGATGGCATCGTCCACTGCGACTCTCATAGCTCACCGATGAGACCCATCATGATGCAGGCTTTCGCGGTCAAAATCAAAAACAATCCTCCCGCTAGCCCTGACCGCCCGCCACCGTGAGCCGAGGACCTAATAGACCGCGCGCGCGGCGAAAAATTTCGTGGAACATCGGGCGGGTCAACCTGCCCGTTTGGGTGTTTTGCTGGCTGGGATGATACGAGGCAATGAGGACCACACCCCCTGGCAGATTCCATTCGCCTCCATGCCGGAATGCGGGTTTGCGACTGCCGGGGATCTCGCCGCCATTTTCCCGCCACGCCTTGAAAAACTCGCCGAAGGCGATCCGACCGAGTGCCACAATGACGCGCTTTCTCTGAAGCAGCGCCAACTCCCGTCGCAGGTAGGGACGACAGTTATTCAGCTCTTCGCGGAGCGGCTTATTTGCCGGTGGCGCACAACGCAATGCGGCCGAGACCATACAACCATGGAGGCGGAGGCTGTCATCACGCCGCACCGAGGTCATGTGGGAGGCAAATCCGAATCGATGAAGGGCCTGGTAAAGCCATTGCCCGCTGCGGTCTCCGGTGAACATCCGGCCCGTCCGGTTTGCGCCGTGAGCAGCGGGCGCCAGTCCCAGAATGAACAAGGATGCTGTCGGCTCTCCAAAGGCCGGGACCGGCCGGCCCCAGTATTCGTCTGAGTGATATCTGCGCACCTTTTCCGCAGCCACGCGCTCGCGCCATGCCACCAGACGAGGGCACTTGCGGCATTGAATGATGGTTTCCTGCAGCCGATGAAAGCTCTCTGTGCTGTCCATACAATCCGCATACCTTATCACAGCAGGTGCGGTTCCAGGATCGCGGATTCTGTCCCACCAGCCCGCATGATTCATGAACGCCGTTCGCAAACGAATGAAAAACAGTTGGAGCGCTCGACAGTCTTCAAGAATAAAGCAGGCTAAAGTCCGGTCTCAGGATGTGGAGCCCGGACGCCGTGGTGGGAAATCAGCGACAGCCGAAATCGGCAGTCCTAGAGCGAGAGAGTTGTTGTGGGGAAGGTTGCTCCTGCCCGATAATACCAGGCAGCCCTTACCAGTGGAGGAGATCATGGATTTCGGCAATAACAGCGACCTGACCATTGTCCGGCTGGCACGTCTGATTCGCCGCCGCGCGCTCTCTCCGGTCGAGCTAACCCGTGCGCTGCTTGACCGGATTGATCGTTTCGGGCCTCGCTTGAACGCTTTCATCACGGTGACTGCTGATCTGGCGATGGCCCAGGCGAGGCGGGCCGAGAAGGAAATCACCCGGGGTACGTACCGGGGCGCCCTGCACGGCATTCCGATCTGCTTGAAAGATCTCTTCTACACTCGCGACGTCCGTACTACTGCCGGCTCGAAGATCCTGCGCAACTTTGTACCAACGGAAAATGCTGCGGTCGTCGACCGCCTGTTTGCGGCAGGCGCGATCCTGCTGGGCAAGACGAACCTGCACGAGTTCGCGTATGGTGTTACCAACATCAACCCTCACTTCGGCCCGGTGCGCAATCCCTGGGCAGCGGAGCGCGTTTCCGGCGGGTCCAGCGGTGGCAGTGCGGCCGCTGTGACGTCGGGCCTTGCCGTAGCCTCGCTGGGTACCGACACCGGGGGATCCATACGAATCCCATCGGCAGCCTGCGGCTGCGTTGGATTGAAGCCGACCCACGGCCGGGTCTCGGTCCATGGCGTGATCCCCCTGGCCCCCAGCCTGGATCACGTCGGCCCCATATGCCGCTGCGTGGAGGACGCGGCGCTTGTCCTGGATGCCATCGCGGGGGAAGGTCCTTTCGATCCGCACAGCCCCGGGCCGCGTGCCATGAGGTCCGCACGAAATCTGAGGATAGAGCTGCGGGGCCTGCGGATCGGCGTACCGAAACAGTACTTTTTCGACCATCTCCAGCAGGGGGTGCGTCGCAAAGTCAGCGCCGCCATCGCAACGCTGGAACAGAATGGCGCGGAGGTACGGGAAGTAGACCTGAAATTGATGCGCGAGACCACCCGTCTGGCAAGTGACCTCACGGTGGCCGAAGCGCTCGTCTATCACTGGAAGTGGATGCGCAGATGGGCAGACAGCTACGGCAGCGATCTGCGCGCCCGCCTGAAGGAAGGCATGGATATGTCGGCGTTGGCTTACCTGCAGGCTCAGGAATTGCGGCATGCTTATACACGGGAGTTCGAAACGGCCTTGCAGTCGGTAGATATTCTGGCAGCTCCCACCCTGCCGATCGCTGCGCCCCGCATCACCGAGAACGAAGTGGATGCCGGAAGTCGAAAAGAAAATGTGCGTTCGGCTTTGCTGCGCCTGACGCGGCCCGCGAACCTGAGCCGGTTGCCGGCAATCACGGTGCCATGCGGCTTCACTTCCGGCAATCTTCCGGCCGGTTTGCAGCTGATCGGCCGTAGCATGGACGAAGGCACGGTTCTGCGCGCTGCATACGTCTACGAGCAGCTGACCTCCTGGCATGAGATGTTCCCCCCCGATCCGGCATAGCCCGTTCGCGGCCGGCCCCGTGAGAGGAATGCCGCGCATGCGGAACAGGAGAGAAATGGCCTTTCGAACCTCGGGTGGTTGTGCAGTTGTAGCCGACGCGGGAGCTGCGCTATCCTTGTCGCGGGTGACCTCATGAAGATTGCGCTGGTCCAGATGAATGCAACCGTCGGCGATATCCACGGCAATCGCGACGACATCCTGCTGGCGAAGCACAGGGCGGAACAGATGGGCGCCGACATCGCCGTGTTTCCGGAACTCTGCATGACCGGGTACCCGCCTCGTGACTTGCTCAGCATCCCCAGCTTTGTGGAATCCAACCTGCGGGCCCTGCGGGAAATAGCTGCGCACTCCGGCCGCATGGCCACCATCATCGGATTCGTCGATCGGAATCCGGCGCCGGAAGGCAAGGAGCTCTATAACGCGGCGGCATTCCTCTGTGAGGGCGGGATCCGGGCTACGATCCACAAGACGCTGCTGCCCACCTACGACGTGTTCGACGAGGACCGGTATTTCGAACGATCGCACGAAACCCGATTGGTTCCCTTCCAGGGGCGCAATCTCGGCATTTCCATCTGTGAGGATGCATGGAACGATCAGGATTTCTGGTCCAAACGCCGATATCACACCGATCCGATCTGCAATCAGGTTCGGATGGGCGCCGACCTGCTCATCAACCTTTCCTCCTCTCCCTTCGAGATGTACAAGCCGCTCGTCCGCTATCGCATGCTTCTCGGACATGTCGCCAAGTACCGGGTGCCGCTGCTCTACGTCAACCTGGTAGGCGGCAATGATGACCTGCTGTTTGACGGCAACAGCCTGGCATTCGGGAGGACGGGAAACCTCATTGCCCAGGGGAAAAGCTTCTGTGCAGATATGCTCCTGGTCGACCCTGATTCCGAGCAGGCACAGGATTATCGCGAAGGGGAGGCAATGCAGAACCTGTTTGAGGTTCTGGCAATGGGGACATGCGATTACGCTCGCAAGTGTGGCTTCAAGTCGGCGGTCCTCGGGTTGAGCGGCGGAATCGACTCGGCTGTCACGGCGTGCATCGCCGCCGAGGCGCTAGGGCCACAAAATGTGTTGGGTGTATCTCTGCCTTCCGCTTACTCTGCCCAGGCCAGCTACGATGATGCCCGCGCGCTGGCGCGCAATCTGGGCATCCACTTTGAAGTCATCCCCATTCAGTCGGTATTCCAGGAGTACCGATCGGCGCTTTCCCGGGTTTTTGCGGGACTTCCCGAAGATGCCGCCGAAGAGAACATCCAGGCGCGGATTCGCGGCAACCTGTTGATGGCGCTGTCGAACAAGTTCGGACACCTCGTGCTGAGCACGGGGAACAAGTCGGAACTGGCGGTGGGATATTGCACTCTCTATGGTGACATGGCCGGCGGGCTGGCGGTGATTTCCGACGTTCCCAAAACCGAGATCTATCGGCTTGCCGCCTATATCAACCGCAAGGAGGAGATCATCCCCGCAAGCACTCTGCGCAGGGCGCCTACCGCAGAATTGCGCCCCAACCAGACAGACCAGGACACACTGCCCCCCTATGAGATACTGGACGCAATCCTGCACCCCATTATCGATGAGCAGTTGAGCGTTGACGAAGCGGCCGCGCGTGGCTTTGAGCGGTCTACAGTGGAGGAAGTGGCCCGGATGGTGTATCGCGTTGAATACAAGCGCCAACAGGCTGCCCCCGGGCTGAGGGTCACTTCCCGGGCTTTCGGCAGCGGCCGGCGCATGCCCATCGCGATGCGACTCCGCTATTGAGGATCGAGGAGGAGACACTTGGTAACGGATGCTTTGCTCACGGACCTGTATGAATTCACAATGGCAGCGGGCTATTTCGCTCAGGGCAAGACCGGGGACACGGCGGTCTTCGACCTCTACTTCCGGCATAATCCGTTTCGCGGCGGCTATGCCGTCACTGCCGGTCTCGAAGACGCCGTGCGTGCCGTTACCTCCATGAAGTTCAGCTCGGAAGATCTCCTTTTTCTGCGCTCGCTGCCCGCTTCCACCGGGGATCCCCTGCTCTCAGACGACTTTCTTGACTACCTGTCCAACTATCGTTTTCGCGGCAGTCTGTGGGCGATTCCGGAAGGCACGGTGGTCTTTCCCAATGAGCCGCTGTTGCAGGTAAGGGGCAATCTGATCGAGTGTCAGATCATCGAGACGATTCTCCTGTGCCACATCAATTTTCAGACCCTGGTGGCGACCAAGGCGGCCCGCATGTGGGAGGCTTCCGGCCACGGTACCATCGTCGAGTTCGGGCTGCGGCGGGCTCACGGGCCGAACGGAGCCATGAGTGCATGCAGGGCGGCTTACATAGGGGGAGCCGACGCCACCTCCAATGTCATGGGTTCCGCTCTGCTCGGCATGCCGGCAACGGGAACACATGCCCACAGCTGGGTACAGTCTTTTCCGAGCGAGTTGGAAGCGTTTCGCGCCTACGTTAGCCTATTTCCCCATGATTCTGTCCTGCTTGTAGATACCTACGATGTGTTGGAGAGCGGCATCCCGAACGCGATCCTCGTCGCCAGGGAACTACAGGATCGAGGCTGCCGCCTGAGGGGAATTCGCTTGGACAGCGGCGACCTTGCTTTCCTCAGCAAACGCGCCCGTGAGATACTGGACCAGGCCGGGCTCGACTACGTAAAAATAGTGGCCTCGAATGAGCTGGATGAATTTGTCATTGCCGAAATCCTGGCCCAGGGCGGCAAGGTCGATATCTGGGGAGTCGGGACCAAGCTGGTGACTGCCAGCGGTCCCGACGGCTGCGCGCTTGGCGGCATCTACAAAATGGTGGAGCACAACGGTCATCCCAAAATCAAGCTCAGCAGCAATCCGGAAAAGATGACCAATCCGGGTTTCAAGAAGGTCATTCGCTTTTATAGCGGCGACGGGATGATGGAAGCCGACGCGCTGGCGCACCGGAGCGAAGACCTCCGCGAGCCGGAAGTCCTGATTATCGATCCGAATAATCCCCTGCGCCGCAAAAAACTCAGCGCACGCACCCGGCTGGAACTTCTCTGTCCGATCGTCACCGCCGGAGACGTGGTATATGATTTTCCTTCATTGCGGGACATCCGCTCCCGCCGGATCGATCAGCTCGAGCACCTTCATGACACCTATCGCCGCCTGCACATGCCCCACGAGTACAAGGTTGGGCTTTCCTACACACTGTGGCGTCAAAAGGAGCAGATGTTCGATCAGCAGATGGTGTAGCTGCGGTCAGCGAACAGGGGACATTCCGCTTTTCCAGCTCTCTTCGACCTTGGTGAAAAACCGGCCTGGAAAAGCGGAATGTCCCCTGTTTGCCCTAGTCCTTGCGTATGCTTTGAGCGCGCCCGGTCATCGGAACAAAGCGCACTGGAATGGTAGACCGCCGGCTGACACCCTGCTCACTCTTCTCGATGAGCACCAGTTCCTGTTCCATACGCCCCACCGGGATTATCATCTTGCCTCCCGGCTTGAGCTGATCGATGAGCGGCTGGGGAACGTGATCCGGCGCCGCGGTCACGATGATCCGGTCGAAAGGCGCGTTCTCGGGCCAACCCAGATACCCATCGCCGATTTGAATCCGGACATTTTTATAGCCCAGGGCTTCCAAGGTCTTTCGGGCCTGCTCTGCGAGTTCGGGCAGGATTTCGATCGTGTAGACCTCGGGAACAAGCTCGGCCAGAACCGCTGCCTGATAGCCCGATCCCGTGCCGATTTCCAGGACACGCTCGGTTCCGCGAAGCTGAAGCGCCTGTGTCATATATCCCACAATGTACGGCTGAGAAATTGTCTGGCCGAGAATGAGGGGGAGGGGATTGTCTTCATAAGCGGCTTCCACCAGATTGGCGGGCACAAACCTGTGGCGGGGTACCTTGCGCATAGCCTCCAGCACGGCTCGGTTTTTCACGTCCCGGTTTTGAAGTTGCTCGCGAACCATCCGTTCCCGCAACTGGAGGAATTGCTGTTCGGCGGTTGCGGGGATGGCATTTTGCGGTTCTTCGCTGCGGCTAGGAGGCATGTGAGAGGAGCATCCTTGTAAGCTTGCGGCCAAAGCGAACACGAGTGATAGTGAGATCAGCCCTCGCATAATTTCTCAATGGGCTAAGGTCCGGCCGGGGGGGCTTATGGGTCTGATGGAAGCACAGGTTCCCTCGGCCGGACTCCTTCATTGCCTTTTCCCTCAGAAGACTGGATCGGCCATCTTCGCCAGGATGACGGCGGACGTTTTTTCCACATCCGCGTGCAGGGAGTTGCCATGCGAGTCCATGGTGACGATAGCCGGGAAGTCCTCCACGTCGAGGTGCCACATTGCTTCGGGAATCCCGAACTCCAGCAGGTACACATCCTTCACGCGCTTGATGCAGCGGCCATAGTACTGAGCAGCGCCTCCGATGGCGTTGAGATAGACCGCGCCGAAGTCCTTTAAGGCAGCCAGGGTTTTAGGCCCCATCCCGCCCTTCCCGATGACCGCGCGAATCCCGAAGCGCTTGATCACCTCCGCCTCATAGGGTTCCTCGCGGATGGAGGTGGTGGGCCCGGCTGCCGTCATTTTCCAGCTGCCGTTCTGCTTTAGCACCACCGGGCCACAGTGATAGAGGAGCCCGCCCGACAGATCGATGGGTGCCGGATTCTTCATGAGGTGCGCGTGGACCGCATCGCGACCGGTGAACATGTCGCCACGCAGGAGCACGATGTCCCCGACCTTCAGCTTGCGAATGACCGATTCGGAGACGGGTGACTGCAGCACGGTTTCTTTGCCTGTCCGCTGGAAGCCCTTGCCTTCAGCCATCGGCTTTTCCGGGACATTGGCATCGCGGTACAGCCAGCGCTTGATGGCCCCGGAGCGCGCGTCCAGAATGACGCCCAGACGCCGGAAGGCCCAACAATCATAGGCAACCGAGACGAAGAAGCATGCGGGCAGACGGTTCAGCGCGCCGATCTTGCAACCGATCAAAGTCGTCGCCCCGCCGAACCCCATGGCGCCAATGCCCAGAGTATTGGCCGCGGACATGATGTAATCCTCGAGGGCTGCAAGTTTGGGATCGGGATTCACGTCATCGAGCAGGCGGAAGAGTTGCTCCTTGGCGTGCTGATACCCGGTAGTGCGATCTCCTCCGATGCCGACGCCGATGGCCCCCGGGGAGCAACCGTGGCCCTGTGCCTGCCAGACCGCGTGCAGAATGCACTTGCGCACCCCATCCAGCGTCCGGTCCGCACGTCCGAGGTGCGGCAGGTCGCAGGGAACCGAGTACTGAATGTTCTTGTTTTCGCACCCCCCGCCCTTTAACAGCAGCCTGACCTCGATCTCGTCGTCATGCTCCCACTGGTTCCAATGAAGAACCGGCGCGCCGGGGCCGAGGTTGTTGCCACTGTTCTTTCCGGTTATGGAATCGACCGAATTGGGGCGCAGCTTCCCCTGGCGGGTAGCTTCCGCCAGCGCCGACAGGATCTTTTGCTTCATGGCCAATTGGTTCGTGCCCATCGGCGTACGGATTTCGAATGTGGGCAGGCCGGTATCCTGGCATATGGGCCCGGTATCAGCGAGCGACATGTCCACATTGATGGCCATGACGTCGAGCGCGGATGCGGCCTGGCTCCCCGCCGTTTCCACGGCCATGGCCGCAGCCATCCGGTTGCGGACATCCGGGGGAAGATTGGTAGACGTTTCGGTGATCAGCTTAAGCATGCTCTGCTCAAAATGTTCCATAGGTTTTGAACCTCGCGGCAAATAAATCGCAGAAAATACCTCACACAAGATTGCTATACGAATCGGTGCTGACATTATAACACCGGTTCCGCCAATGGAATGGCATCTGTTCTTCCATCTGTGCAGGTTTTCCACACGCGCACGACATGGTATGCTTCAAAGGGAGTCGTTGCCTGTGCGTGAGGCAGTACTCAGCAGCACAGCCGGAAGGAACGGAAGATGATTCTCTCGATGGACACCTGGCTCTTGCCGGCAATTGCCGCATCGTCATCCTCCTACCTGGTGTGTTTAGGCTGGGAGCGTTTTCGGAATTCCACGGCGCCAAGCAGGATGATGTCGGCCTTCCTGGCAGCCCTGAGTTTCCTTATGGGAGCGGTTTCGTCCTACCAGCGTTCCGTCTTGTTTGCAGTCAGCCCGGAAAACAATGTCATTGTCATGTTTGTGGTCGCCGCCAGTACAACCTACCTGTGGCTGCGCCTGCGGAAATATATCTTCAATCACAGATCGCGCCGCTAGAGGTGATGTCCTTGCCTGGTCCCGGCAAGGGAGGCTGTGGTGGGAAGAGTGGTGTGCGAGACGCTGCGCGGCATGCGGTCCCCTCACCCGTGTTTCACTGAAAACCGAGCGCTTCTCCGCCTGAAACACAGCGTCCCGCACATAAGCAGATAGAGAAGGGTTCACACCTCCATGATCTGCCTTCGAGTTTTTTCTTGTACTGAACCCCATATCGACGTCATCCTTTGAATCATTACAGCTTTTTTATTTCGCAGGTTATTCACCCATTGATCTTTATTGACTTATACTGATGTGTGTAGTACTTAAAAACAGCCAATAAGCAGTGGATTTTGTTCCACGAAAGGAATTCTATTCATGCCCAGCGAACGACAGAGAATATTGGAACTGGCACTGGAATCTCTGCATAGCAAAAAGAAGCAGATTGATGATGAGATTGCTGACCTGATCCGTGAGTTGAAGCGGGGCAGAGCACCCAAGAGCACGCTGTCCGCTGGTGGAACTGCTCCCGTAGCCAAGAAGGCGGTCACGAAGCGGAAGCGGTCGCGTTTTTCCAGAGAAGAACGCGAGCGGCGATCGGCGCGCATGAAGGCATATTGGGATAAGTGGCGCAAAGAGAAGGGGCGGAAATAACCGGCATCCCATGATGCGCGCCGGGATCTGGATCTGCATCGGATTGATGGTCCTGCTGGCCGTCGCTACGGGGCTCTGGCTTAACTCTCGGACCTCGAAGTACGACGAGATCATTGCCCGGGCGGCCGTAAACTACGATGTGGATTTCTACCTGGTAAAAGCGCTGATCTATGAAGAGAGCTGGTTCCGCGCAGACATTCGCGGCGCTGCCGGAGAATTGGGGCTAATGCAGGTGACGCTGGGGGCCGCGGCGGATTTCTCCTCTTACAACGGTCTTCCCCCGGTGAGTGAAACCAAGCTGCTGGAGCCGAGCCTGAACGTGGATATCGGCTGCTGGTATCTGAAACAGTCGCTGGAGCGCTATAAGAACTCACCGGCGCCGACACTATTTGCTCTTCTTCGTTACAATGCCGGGGAGGCCCGAGCGGATCAGTGGCTGCGCTTGGCCCGGGCGAATCCTGTGCCAACACGGATGCGTCCGGAACAGCATTACCTGTCGCTCGTGGATTTCCCTACGACCCGCGAATATGTGCGCCGCATCCTGCGTCGTACCAACAGCCGCAATTACTGGTTTTGAGCAGGCCGTGACAAAGTATGAAAACACATACTCTGTCACGGCCGCCGGTTTGCTGCCGAGTTGAACTGCCAGCTGTCGCCGGCCGCTCGACTACTTCTTGTCGTAGACCTGCTTCCGGATTGTCTCGGTGCCATCCTGGCCAACCCGGGCAGTGGCAACGGTCAGGGTCTTGCCGTCCTCAGCCAGGGTGTACGATACCTTTAATGGGGTTGCTTCGCCTCCGCGCCCGGGCTGCGTTCCCGTAATTGACACGGTATTGCCGCTCACAACCGCCTTGTATTTGGTATCGCCCATCTGGGCCGTGATGGTGTGTTCGGCGCCGTCCATGATGTACTTTGTTTCCATGGTATTCTCGCCCATGGTCCGAGTGATAACCATTTCATTGCCGGTCTGCTTGATCACAAGAGGCGTGGCAGCACCACCACCGCGGCCGCCGCCGCCGCCGCCACCACCACCGCCCCGGGCGGCTGCCGGATCGCTCTTTTCCGTATTTACTGCCCATGTACCGCTGAAATCAACGCCTGCCACGACGATGGCAGCCAGACCCAGCAAAATGGCCAACAACAAAAGTGCTTTCTTCATGTTTTCTCCTTTGGTAAACATTGAGGGACTGAAAAGCCTGATCGAACGCATCTCTCAGGTAAAACTAGACTTAATGTTCCAAAACTCAAGTGCAGCGCTGCTCATAAGCAGACTACTATCCTCACCGTTGGACGGGTGACGCACTGGTTAATACGCCGGCGGGCGGGCGATATTTCAAAGTTTCTGGTTTTTTGGCAGTTGTGCTGCGATCTCCTCGACAATTCTATCTGCCGCCTGGGCCGGATCCTGTGCCTGGAGTACCGGCCTGCCCACGACGAGAAAGCCGGCTCCACCCCTGATGGCCTCCGCAGGCGTCGCCGTGCGTGCCTGATCCTGGGTGGGAGCACCCTCCGGCCGGATGCCGGGAATAACAAACTGTATTGTATCACCTAATTTGCGCCGGAGGTGGGGAAGTTCATGCGCGGAAGCCACGAGGCCGGGGATTCCTGCCTGGCACGCCAGCCCGGCAAGCCGTTCCACCCAGATTGCCAATTCGTCCTGGACGCCGATGCTGCGGGCATCATCAAGCGAGAGGCTGGTCAGAGCGGTGACGGCGAGCAGCAGGGGCGGAGACGATACGGTCTGGGCTGCTTCGCGGGCCGCCTCGAGCATCCTCCTGCCTCCGCCGGCATGCAGCGTCAGCATCGAAATTCCAAGCCGGCACGCCGCGCGTACCGCACCGGCTACGGTGTTCGGAATGTCATGCAATTTCAGGTCAAGGAAAACCTTCTCCCCTCGCCCGACAATTTCCTGGACAAGCGCCGGGCCCTCGCTCACGAAAATCTCGAGGCCCAGTTTGAAGCATCCTACATGTCCCCTAAGCCGGTCGACCGCGGCAAGAGCGGCCGCGCGGTCGGGAACGTCTACAGCCACAATCAGGCGCGAGCGTGCTTCCTTCATACTTGAAGACTCCCCACGATTTCATTGATATCCCGGATGTTATGAGTTCGGCAGTATTCTCCGAGGCCCAGTGCGATCTGCTGAGAGGCGTCGGGATGATAGAAGTTCGCCGTTCCAACCTGAATCGCCCGTGCTCCGGCCATGAGGAACTCCAGGGCATCTTCGCAGCTGGCGATGCCTCCCATGCCGATCACAGGTATCTTGACGGCGCGGGATGCCTCCCAGACCATGCGGAGCGCCACGGGTTTGATGGCCGGGCCCGACAAGCCTCCGGTGACAAAGCGCAACCGTGGCCGCCGGCTTTCGATGTCGATCGCCATGCCCACGAGCGTGTTGATGGCAGAGATGGCGTCCGCACCTGCATCTTCGCAGGCGCGGGCAAAGTCCTTAATATCAGTGACATTCGGTGAGAGCTTGACCCAAAGGGGAATTCTGGGCGAGGCCTTCTTGGCCTCTGCGGTGACCTTGAATGTGTCGCGCGGATCCTTGTTGAAGTGAAAGCCGCCATGCTTCACGTTCGGGCACGAGATGTTGAGTTCAAGAGCGGCAATTCCCTCAAAATCATTGAGGAATCGGGTTACCTCAAGGTATTCATCCAGGCTGAAGCCGACAACGTTCACGATAACGTTCGTCCGGTACTTCCGGAGGGCCGGGAGTTTTTTGGCAACGAATTCCGTCGCGCCGATATTCTGCCAGCCGATTGCGTTCAACATGCCCGAGGCGGTCTCATAGATGCGCGGTGGCGGGTTGCCTTCGATCGGTTTCATCGAGATGCCCTTCACCACGATCCCCCCGATCGAGCCGAGGTCCATCAGGTGGGCAAATTCGACTCCGTACGCAAAAGTCCCGCTGGCTGTGAGCACGGGATTTTTAAACGTAACACCCCCGATGTTCACTGCCATTTTCGTCAATTGGGCCGGTTTCTGCCGGACGGTCACAGAGTTTTGTCTTTTCATGAATCCTCAGAGAGGTGGCGAGTCCCAATCAACCATCCGGCTGCTGACCACCGGACCTTCCATGCACACACGCATGAAACGGGGCGAGCCGCGATCACCATGAACCTGGACTACGCATCCCATGCAGGCGCCCAGGGAGCACCCCATGCGCGCTTCCAGGCTGACGTCGCAATCCACTCGATGCCGCTCTGCTAAGGCGTGAGCGGCCTTCATCATCGCCCAGGGGCCGCAGGCAAACATCTGCAGACCCTCGCGGAAGTGATCTTTGAGGAAGCGGTGCAACGGCGCTGTCACCAGACCCTTCTCCCCGAGCGAACCATCTTCTGTGGCGTAATAGGCCTGGATCCCAAGGCGTTCAAAATAATCACGCAGTACCAGCTCCTCGGCGGTCCGCGCACCATAGAAAAACACGGGCGCCACCTCGATGTCGATCAGTGCGCGGGCCAGCAGGTAGAGAGCGGCGATGCCGACTCCGCCGGCAACCAGGCAGGCGAAACGGACCTTATCCGCCATATTTTCGGGCAACTGGAAAGGGTGTCCCTGCGGTCCCAGGGTGCAGAGCTCCTGGCCGGGCCGGACCTTCACCAGTTTGTGGGTGCCGATGCCGACGTCCTTGACAAGAATCTCCAGGCCGGCGGGAGTCTTCGAGCGAGCGCGATGGCGGATGGCGAAAATGCTGAACGGGCGCCGGAGGAGCGGGTTCTCATCCACATCCTCGCAGCATTTCACCATGAGAAACTGTCCCGGGCGAACCAGGCGGGCCTGTTCGGGCGCGTTCAACGTCAGCAGATAATTCGCGGCGCCAAGGTTCCGGACCTCTCTCACTTTGACTCTTCTATCCAACATGCGGCTTGCACCTCAATGGAAACCTCGCAATCCAGGAACTTGATCCCGGAAATGCGTCACGGGATTTCGATCCCATCCTCTGATTACCGACGGATATGGCAGCCGCAACGCCTTTGCGACCGCCTTTTCCCTGTGATAAGATCCGGCCGCCTCTTGGTGACAACTTCTGGATCGATGGCATCTCATGGTGAATACGAACCGGAACCAGGCAAAACTCATTATGGCCGGCGCCGGGATTGACCTGGCGCTGGCCCGCATCGCGGCCGAAATCGTCGAGAGGCTGGATCATGCCGGCCCTCTTGCTGTCCTCGGGATCCCGCGTCGTAGCGCGCATCAGGCCAGCCGACTCTGCAGGAAGCTCGATGCGATTCTCAAACGACCCATGCTGCAAGGCGTTCTAAATATTACCCTATATCGAGATGATCTTACCACTGTCAGCGAGAGGCCAATGCTGTGCGGGACCTTGATTGCATTCGACATCAATATCCTATGAATCTCATCCTCCGCCAAGGCAGAATCGTAGATCCATCGCAGAAGCTGGACTGTGTCGCCGATCTCGGTATCGAAGACGGATGCGTGGTCGAGATTGCGGCTAGCATCCGGGCACAAGGTCGCAAGGAAATCGACGCTGCCGGCCTCATCGTGGTGCCGGGATTCATTGACATGCATGTCCACCTGCGTGAGCCGGGGCGGGAAGATGCCGAGACCATTGAAACCGGCACTCAGGCTGCGGCCCGCGGCGGTTTCACTGCCGTTGCATGCATGCCCAACACGCAGCCGGTCAATGACTCCGCGGCCGTCACCGCCTTCATCCTCGAACGGGCTCGCGAAGTTTCCAGGATCCCCGTTTATCCGATAGGCGCCATCACCATGGGGAGCAAAGGGGAGATCCTGGTGGATATCCGTGAAATGGCCCGGGCGGGTATCGTCGCGATCAGTGACGACGGTCGTGGGATCCAGAACAACCAGGTCATGAGGCGGGCCATGGAGGCCGCGCGGCTTTGGGATCTCCCCATCATCGACCATTGTGAAGACAAGGATCTTGCCGCCGGCGGTTGCATGAATGAAGGCTCATGCGCCTCCCGGCTGGGCTGGGGAGGAATCAACCCGGACGCAGAAGAAATCCAGGTGGTGCGGGATGCCATCCTCGCCCGCCGCACAGGAGCCAGTGTGCACATTGCCCACGTTTCCACCCGGCACGCCCTGGAGGCGGTGAAACGGGCCCGGCAGGAGGGCATCGCCATCACTTGCGAAGTCACTCCCCATCATCTGCTGCTCACTGAAGAAATCGTCCCATCGCTGGGCACCCATGCCAAAATGAACCCACCTCTGCGCACGCAGCAGGATGTGGACGCTCTGGGCGAGGCACTGGTTTCGGGGGCCATCGACGTAATCGCCACCGACCACGCTCCGCACACGGTCAACGACAAGATGCTCGAGTTTGACCATGCTCCATTCGGGATTGTCGGTCTCGAAACCGCCGTGAGCCTGATCTTGGACCGGTTCGTCCGTCCCGGGATTCTGAGCATCGCGCGGCTGGTCGAGGTCTTTTCCATCAATCCCGCCCGCATCCTGAATCTGAAACACGGGACACTTGCCAGGGGCGCACCGGCCGACATTACGATTCTCGATCCTGAGTCACACTGTGAGGTCCGCAGTTCGGAGTTCCTGTCCCGCAGCCGCAACACCCCCTATGAAGGCTGGAAGCTGCGAGGCGGTCCGGCTGTGACTATTGTCCGAGGCAAAGTAGTCTGGTGTCGCTGATGAGCTCAGGCTGCGCAACTGTTTAGCCCTGGGAAAGCAGCCACGGATTACACGGATTCACACGGAGTCCTCCTCTCTGAAATTCGGGCCGCCAAAGGCCACGTCGTTTCGGGGACAGCAATAGTCCAATCGCGACAGAACGCTAGGGTTGAAATCCGTGAAGTCCGTGAAGTCCGTGTAATCCGTGGCGGCTTTTGTTTTTTGGTAGGTCTCCTCCTTTCCAGTGGGCTAAACAGTTACCAGGTTGCGGGATGAAGCGGCTCGGTTCTATTTGCCCCTGGTCTTGGGGCGGGAGTCTGGAGCTGCAGGGCGTGATTCTGATGCGGGAGGAGTCTCCGGCTCGCGCGGCGGGACCTCCTGGATGATCTCCCCTTTTTTCCCATACCCTTTTTTGCGTGCATACTCCTCGATGGCCTTTTCGTTATCGCGCAAAGCGTTCACGACGTTCGTCTGGTGCTCGATGGATTTCCGGAGCGCGTCGACACGTGCGGTCTGGGCCGCCAATTCCGCCTGAACCTTCCGCATCTCGAGGTACCCCGCGGGGCCGACGATGCTGAGTAATCCGATGAGCAGAACCATCAAAATGCAGCAGATATAAAACAGTTCCTTTGCGTGAGTTACTCTCTTTCTGTTGTCGGCCATGGCTCGCCGCATGCACGAGTTGATTGACTTCGCTCTAACGGGGGCATGATACTGAGACTTGGCTGGTCATGCAATCTAATTTAGCCGGACATGGGTATCATGAATGAACTCCTCATTGTAACCACTGCGGACAGCGAATCCTTGGCGTGCCGGATCGCGTCCGCGCTCGTGGAAGCCGGCGAGGCGGCCTGTGTCAATATTGTTCCCGGTGTGCGCTCCATCTATAAATGGGAAGGAGAGGTCTGTGATGAGGGGGAGTTCCTGCTGATAATCAAGACCACGGCAGACAGGTGGGAAGCGGTCCGATCCCACATCCGGCAGCTCCATTCCTATCAGGTCCCGGAAGTGATTGCGCTGTCGATCACCGCGGGAGATCCGGACTACCTGAGCTGGCTGGGAGAGCAGGTGAAGTCCCCAAAGGGCGATTGACGCGTGACATCCGGATTCGGGACCTTTGCCGCAGCCGGCGAAAAGCAAAACAGGAACCAGAAACCACGAAATACACGAAAAGGAGCGGCATGCCGGGCTTTACATTTGGAGCATGATCCCAAACCGATTCCTAGGCATGCCCAGACTCGGACATTTCGTGTATTTCGTGGTTTCGTGTTTAGCGATCTTTCCACCGGGGGGGCCGCCTCTCCAGGAAAGCCTGGATTCCCTCGCCCGGATCTTCCAGATCCATGAGCTCATTCAGGAAAAGCGACTGGGCCTCACGCAAGTGGTGCTCCAGCGCATGGACGCGCACACGACGTGCGGACCGCAACGCCAACTCCATCACCGCGATCGATGATCCGCGGAAGCTGTCCAGCAGCTCCTCCAGTGTTGCCTCCAGGGCGTCGTCGGGCACGGCGCGGTAAATCAATCCTATGCGCTCCGCTTCCCGCGCGTCCACCGGATTTCCGGTCAGGATCATCTGGAGTGTCCGCTGCATGCCAATGCGCTGCGGCAAGAGCAACGAGGCCAGCGAGGGCATCGTACCCACCTTGATTTCGGGTTGTCCGAAGGTAGCCTGCAAGGAAGCCACTGCAAAGTCGCAGCAAGCGGCCAGCTCATTACCGGCACCCAAGGCCACCCCCTTGACCATGGCAACGGTGGGTCTCGGATAGGTGCTGAGGGTGTGGGCAACCGTGTGATATTGGTCGAGCAGCAGAAAAACCGCCTCCTTCGTCAGCTCGGTCATTTCCAGGCCGGCGCTGAAAGCAGCACAGTCCGAATCGACAATGAGGAGACGGCCGGGAGGCGAGTCGCCCAGGGATTCCAGCAGTTCCTGGATTTGTTGCAGCATGGCCCGGTTCAAGAAGTTCAAGGGCGTGTGCCGCAGCGTGAGTCGAATCAGTTCGCCCGCCGTGGTGAGAGTAGCAAGTTCGGATCCATTCATGAGTCTGATACTCTAACACATTTCCTGAAATTTACAGCGCCTCAGTTAAACTACTCCAGCGACTTCGATGGCGGAGAGCAAGGTCCGCGGCCGCAAGATGGGGCTCTCTTGCTTGTCGCGTTCGCGACCGGCTGTTCCCACCGACGCCAATCTCCCGATATCCGTCTCTCGATCTCCCGTCGGAGGTCTGAGGTCGGAGGTCTGAGGCCGGAGGCTTGGCTTATTGATGTCTGAAACGCCCGCGTATCTGCGCAGGAGCCTCGCTTTACTGGAGTGGATCTGCACTGCCCAGCCGAAGGCGAAGGTGACCCTGGATTCGGTGGCATTGGGTTCCTGGACCGACCTCGCGCCCCGATGGCAGCGCCAAGGGCCCAGGATCCACCTGCAGCTGCATTCACAGGGTCGCAACATGGCGTTTTGCGTATCGTCGGTCCAGCCGGCCCCCTGGGGTGTCGACATCAAAGTCTGGGACCGCAGCCGCCTGCCTGCAGAAATGCGTGTGATTTGGCGCGACCTGCCCGGGCCAGCGAGGTTGAGCCGCAGCGGCATGCTGAAAGCTGTGCGCGCTTGGGCGCAGCGTGAGCTGCCTGGCTGTCAAATCCGGTCAGAGAACCAGACTCCGGACCGCGTGCACTCTCTTTCCGGCACCTACCTGCGGGTCAGGCTGCGCCGCGGCAAGGAAGATCATCTGCTGCTCGCTTGCGGAGATATGGATGTGGAGGAGAAGGCTCATGCGATCCTAACGCAGGCTTTGCTGTGGCTGGCCTATCTGCATGACCAGGGTGTTATCAGGGGTGTGCCGATGATCCACCTGCTGGTCCCCGCGGGCTATGCTGCCATATTGTGCCACCGAGCCCGACTTATCAGCCGGCAGCAGGCGCGTATTGAGGTGTGGGAATATGAGGAGAGAGCGCCGCAACAATGGGAGACCCGGAAGCCTCCGATCCAGCCCACGCCAGTAGAGGATCGGGATTTCCGGTGGCCCGTCCTGGGCCCCTTTCGCTGGAGCCCGGTGCTCGAACGCGTCGTTGGCCTGGCGCCCCATGCCATCCAACGATACCCAAGGTTCCAGGACTATGATTCCTTGCGCCTTTGGGGACTGGAGTTTGCCAGGGTGGCAGGCCCGGACCGGGACCGCGTGAGTTTCGGAGTGGGCTTGCAGACGGAACTGACCGAGGATAATTTTGATGACTTGTGCGCGCTCGTCGAGGAGATCCTATACTATCGCCGTGCTGACAGCCCGGCGACGAATCATCCCTATTACAGGATGCAATCAGAACGCTGGCTGGAGTGCCTCCTGCTTACCGATATTGCCAATTTGTTTCCGGAACTTGTCCCCGGATCTGTCTACCCGCAGATTCCCGTTTACCTGGGAAGAGTGCCCGGCAGGGTTGACATCCTGGGAGCGGATCGCGAAGGCAACCTGGTGGTCATGGAACTCAAAGTGAGCGAGGATCCCGACATGCCGCTGCAATCACTCGATTACTGGGGGCGCGTGATCGTGCACAATGGAAGCGGCGATTTTGAGAGACGCGGCTATTTTGCCGGACTGCGCCTGAGCCGCGCGCGCCCCAAGATCTACCTTGTCTCCCCGCTCTTTTCTTTCCATGATTCTCTCGAGCGCGTGCTGCGCTACCTGGACCCGAAACTGGAGGTATCGAAAATCGGCATCAACGAAGACTGGCGTTGCGGCGTGAGAATCCTGCGACGAAGCAACTGCAGGTGCGGAGAACTCCTGCAATAGCTGGAGCTATTTCTTCTCGCTCTTGTCGGGCTCTTCTTCACCGGCTTTGATAGCCGATTTGAAGTTCTTGATGCCTTCACCGAGCCCCTTGCCCAGCTGAGGTATCTTGTTCACTCCGAAAATCAAGACCACGATCACAAGAATTACCAGCAGTTCACCCATTCCGAAATTTGGCATAAGTCCCTCCAGCCTGATGGTTCTAAGAGTACTTGAGTAGTGCGTGTAAGTCAATTGACCCGAGTCCAAAATCAGAGGAGGATACGCTCGCTCCCTTGTCGCCGCGTGAATCGCTCGCGGTCGAGATACTCCAGCAAGGGGATCGCATGCTTGCGCGTAAGATCAAACAACTCTTTGAACTCGGCGACGCCGAATTTTGCTCCCGCTTGGTAGCGGCTGCGAATCCTGCTCTTCATTGCCTCGATGGTGGCACGGCAGTACAGGATCTCCTCCGTGACGCGCACCAGTATCTTCTCCTTCAGCATCCAGGAGCAGATTTTGCGGACCTCTGCCGGATCTGCCGAAATCATGGCAGGGATGTCCGGCAGGGAAGGCGGTTGCCAGCCCGCCTGCCGCAAGAGTTCCTCGATCGCCTCCTTGATCCGCAGCCCCGCCGGCGGCAGTTGTACCTCCCGGCCGTGCAATGCCACCATGTCTTCCTGAAGAGAAATCCTGCGTTCCTCCGTCAGCTTATCGAGGCAGTATCGGAATACTTCCGGAGGCAGACCGTCATAAGCCCTCGTGCGCAACTCCTCCCGCGAGATTCCCCGGAGCAGCGGATTTTCCCGGTGGAAACGTTCAACCAGGGAGACCGTCTCTTTTTGCAGGGATTCGATGATGGCAGGGAGTGCCAGAATCGGAAGGGGGGCCGGGATCATACAAAGGGCGCCGGCTGCGGCTGCCTTCTCACAGAGATCCTTCAAATCGGTTTCAGCGAGCCCCAGGGCTGCGTTCAACTCACGAAGCCCGATCATTTGCCCGGTTCGCAATGCAATCAGGCCCGACAGCCTCTTTGTCATGTCCCCCTGCTCCAAAGACTGCAGCAGGGTAAGCGCTCTCCGATCTGTTACCTTGTGTTTGAGGGCCTGGGGGTCTAGAACCCGCCCGCCGCCTATCGTCACCGCGGGTGAGAATTGCCGGATAATGAACGCGTCCCCGTGGAAGCAGAAGGCCGGCCGGTCGAGGCGTAGCTGAGCCCATGCCGTTTTTCCGGGCTCCAGTGTGGATTGGCCGAGGAGCGCCACACGGGCAAGGACCTCAACAGTACCATGATGGAACCTTACCTTTGAAAAATTTCTCAGAGCTCGGGCCGCGGGCAGCAAATCCATTCGGACATCCAGCACCTGTGCGCCGTGAAATACATGCGGTACTGTCAGGCACATGCCGCGTTCGACCTGGGACAGGTCGACTCCCTGGAGATTGACGGCAGCACGCTGCCCCGGCACCGCCATATCCGTAGGTCTACCATGGACCTGAATACCTCGAATCTTGGCAACAAGCCCGCGGGGGATCAACTCAACCTCTTCGTCTCTTTTCAGCCGGCCCGCCACCATGGTCCCGGTCACGACGGTACCGAAACCGCGCATGGTGAATGCGCGATCGACCGGCAACCGCAGCGGCCGGTCGGCGGGGCGTTCCCGCACTGCCAGGGCAAGAGTGCGCAACGATTTTTTCAGATCTTCCAGACCTTCGCCGGTTTTGGAGCTGACCGGGATTACTTCTGCCCGGTCGAGGAAGGAGCCGCGCACAGTTTCGCGGACATCCTCCCGTACAAGCTCGACCAGCTCCGGTTCCACAAGGTCGATCTTGGTGATCACCACGATTCCTGAGGAAACTCCGAGCAACCGGCAGATATCGAAATGCTCCCTGGTTTGGGGCATGATCGACTCGTCGGCTGCCACCACAAGAAGGACGCAGTCGATCCCTCCGGCCCCAGCCAGCATGTTTTTTACGAATCTCTCGTGGCCGGGGACGTCCACGAAAGCGATCTGGGCGCCCTCCAGTTCCAGGTGCGCGAAACCGAGGTCTATGGTGATGCCGCGCAACTGCTCTTCCTTCAGCCGGTCCGGGTCAACGCCGGTGAGGGCCTTCACAAGCGCACTTTTGCCGTGATCGATATGTCCTGCGGTTCCAACTATGATGTGGCGCATATGAAAATCCAAAATATCTTGACTGAAAATCGGGGCATAAGTAAGCTTAATAATTTGTCAAGTTTAAGGCGGGTGCTCTCGCCTTTCGTGCACCCTTCATAGTAGTGCACCGAGCTCCGGTTAACCAGCAAAACTCTGCTGACTGCCCAGGTTGCGCAATGCTAGAAAATCTTTCGAACAAGCTGCAAAAAATCCTCAGAGATTTACGTGGCCAAGGGCGTGTCTCCGAGCGCCATATTGATGCAACGGCCCGGGAGATCAGGAATGCGCTCCTGGATGCCGATGTGCACTTCAAGATTGCCAAGGAGTTCGTTCAGCGGGTGAAGGAGCGCGCTCTGGGCCAGGATGTGATGGAGTCTCTCACCCCGGGCCAGCAGGTTGTCAAGGTGGTCAGGGATGAACTGATAGAGCTTCTTGGCGGCAGCCAGGCCGAGCTCCAATTCTCCAAGCAGCCCCCTACTGTCTACCTGCTCGTCGGTCTGCAGGGCTCGGGCAAGACCACCACGGCGGCGAAACTGGGACTATGGCTGTCCCAGAACAATCACACGCCGCTGCTGTTCTCGGTGGACGTGTATCGGCCCGCAGCGGTCGAGCAACTTCGCGTCCTTTGCGAAGACAACCGGATCGGGTACTTCGATGATCCCGGCAATACGGACCCGATTACCCGGGCCGAACTGGGATTGCGTCACGCTCGCAACGCCGGCTATGACGTGGTTTTGATCGATACTGCCGGGCGACTCCATATCGACGATGAGATGATGATAGAGATCGATCGCATCAAGAAAGTGGTCCAGCCGGGCGAAATCCTGCTCGTGGCCGACGCCATGACCGGCCAGGATGCTGTGCGGAGCGCGAAGGATTTTCACGATCGCCTGGGCTTGACGGGTGTACTGCTGACGAAGATGGACGGTGACGCTCGTGGCGGTGCTGCGCTTTCGATCAAGAGTGTCACGGGACAAGCGATCAAGTTTGTCGGGACAGGGGAGAAGGTCGATGCCCTGGAACCGTTTCATCCTGATCGTCTTGCCGGACGCATTCTGGGGATGGGTGATGTGCTGTCGCTCATCGAGAAGGCGGAAAAGGTGGTGGATCAGCAGGAAGCCGTCGAGATGGCGGAGAAGCTGCGAAAGGATGAGTTTTCCCTGGAGGATTTCCGTGATCAGCTCCGCCAGATCCGCAAGCTTGGTTCCCTGGAGCAGATCATGGGCATGCTGCCGAACCTGGGTCCGCTGCGCGGCCTCAACCAGATGAAGGTCGATGAGAAGGAGTTGATCCACATCGAGGCCATCATCAACTCCATGACTCCTCAGGAGCGTCAATCTCACAACATCCTGAACGGGAATCGCAAGAAGCGTATCGCCCGAGGAAGCGGCCGGCCTGTACAGGAGATCAATCAGCTTTTGAAGCAGTACCTCGAGGCTCGCAAGATGATGAAGAGCCTCCACCGGGGAGTGCTCCCCCGCATGTTCAAGGGAATGCGTTTCCCCGGCTAGGCGCGCGGCTCCCCTGCGGGATGCTCCGGCAATACTAATTGCATCCCAACGGTTGATATGCCAGAATTAAAATTGTTTATGGAACCTTTATATTGGGAGGAGTTTTGCTAAGAATACGATTGACTCGGATGGGAGCGAAGAAAAAGCCGTATTACCGTGTCGTGGTTACTGAGCGACGCTCGGCGCGCGACGGCAGTTTTGTCGAAATCGTGGGACATTACAATCCCGTGTCAAATCCGCCGTCCGTCGAGTTGAAAATGGACCGGGTTCATCACTGGATCCAGTGCGGTGCCCAGCCTTCGGAGACGGTGCGCTCTCTAATAAAGAAGGCTCCCCCGCAGGTTTCCGCAAGCTGAGGCTCCCCGTCGCCCTGCAGCCAGTACCCCGGATGGCTCACGTTCACAACATGATGTGGTGAGTGCGATTTCGTCGTGGAGGCGGCTATGAAGGAACTGGTAGAAATGATCGCGAAGGCGCTCGTGGACAATCCAGAACAGGTAGTGGTGACGGAGGTTGAAGGGGAGCAGACCACGGTATTGGAGCTCCGCGTGGCCCAATCCGATCTCGGAAAGGTAATCGGGAAGCAAGGCCGTACGGCCCGCTGCATCCGGACCCTTCTGGGTGCGGCCGGCATGAAGCTCCGCAAACGATTCGTCCTGGAAATTCTGGAGTAGTGGATCCCACCGCCGGACCTTCCCATATTGCTATCGCCCGAATTATCAGGACCCGCGGGAATCGCGGTGAAGTCCTGGCCGAACTGCATACGGATTTCCCTACACGCTTCAGCCTCTTGCATCGAGTCTGGGTGGCATTCCCGGATGGCCGGCGGGAAAGCCTGGCACTGGAGAATAGCTGGGAGCATCAGGGCCGGCAAGTGCTGAAATTCGGCGGATTTGATTCGATCAGGGATGCGGAAGCTCTGGTAGGTGCCTGGGTCGAAGTTGATTCTGATCAGGCTGTTGCGCTCCCCGAGGGCACCTATTGGGATCGGGATCTGGTCGGCTGTTCTGTGCGCAGCGTGAGTGGGGAGCCGCTGGGTGCAGTCACAGAAGTTATGCGTATCGCTGGCAACCATCAGCTTGTCGTCCGGGGAGAGCGAGGCGAATTTCTTGTTCCGGTGGTTGCCGCAATCTGCACGGAGATTTCGATCCCGCGCAGGGAGATCGTGGTGGATCTACCTGAAGGTTTGATGGACCTGAATAAATGAGATTTGATATCATCACAATTTTTCCGGAGCTGTTTCAAGGTTTTTGGGAGTGCGGAATCGTCCGGCGTGCCCGCCAATCCGGTATCCTTGACATTCGGATCGTGAACCTGCGCGATTTTGCCTCTGATAAACATCGGACTGTCGATGACCGTCCCTTCGGAGGAGGCGAGGGCATGGTTCTTATGCCCGGGCCGCTTTTCGATGCGGTCGATTTCTGCCGCGGCCCGGAAGTCAAAGGGGCAGCCCAGGTTGCGCTGCTTTCGCCTCAAGGCCGGCTCTGGTCGCAGGAAATGGCGCTCGAATTCGCGACAATTCCGCATGCAATCCTCATCTGCGGCCGATATGAGGGGGTAGACCAGAGGGTTGTGGACAGCCTTGTGGACAGGGAAATCTCGATCGGAGATTTCATTCTGACCGGCGGCGAGATCCCTGCGATGGTAATTCTCGATTCGGTGGTTCGACTCTTGCCAGGAGCGCTGGGTAACAAGGATTCCGCTCTGAACGAGAGTTTTTGCACCGGACTTCTGGATTGCCCGCAGTACACGCGTCCGGCTGAATTCCGCGGCATGTCCGTACCCGAGGTCCTCCTTTCTGGCGATCACGCCAGAATCGACCGATGGCGCAAGGAGCGGGCATTACAAAAAACTCGGGAGTGCCGACCGGAGATGGTCAAGAAATAATTCCCTAGGAGTGTCTTATGAACTTGCTGCAAGCGGTCGATAATTCACAATTGCGGACGGATATTCCCAAACTTCGTTCTGGGGACACGGTGCGCGTTCACGTGAAGATCAAGGAAGGGGACAAATACCGCATCCAGATCTTTGAAGGCGTCGTGTTGTGCATCAAGCGGCACGGGGTATCGTCCACGTTCACGGTCCGGAAGGTTTCTTCCGGCTATGGAGTTGAGCGTATTTTCCCGCTCCACTCTCCCATCATTGAGAAGGTGGAGGTGGTGAAACAGGGGAAAGTACGCCGCGCCCGGTTGTACTACCTCCGCGGGCGCCGGGGCAAAGCCGCCCGGCTGAAGGAAGTTGGAAGAACCGAACGCCCGGCGACAGGCGTTCCAGACAGGGAGTAAGATCCAGTCTCCATGTGGAGCCACGACTACTTTGAGAAAACCCTGCGGCGTAACGGCTTCCTCTTGATTGCGGGAGTCGATGAAGTCGGCCGCGGGGCTCTCGCAGGACCGGTTCTCGCAGCCGCAGTCGTGCTCGATGGGACAGGGGATTACAGTCCCATCCGGGATTCCAAGGTCCTCAGCGCGCGGAAAAGACGGTCCCTGGCGGAACGGATTCATGCCGAGGCGCTCGGGATCGGATTCGGGCAGGTTTCCGAATCCGAAATCGACCGGATCAACATTCTTCAGGCCACTCATAAGGCTATGCGCCAGGCCGTTGCCAACCTGCCCTTATCCCCCGACATGGTGCTCGTGGACGGCTTTCTGCTTCCCGGTCTTGAAATGCCTTGCATTGGGATTATCGACGGGGATTCCCGCTCCTACTCCATAGCTGCCGCATCGATCGTTGCCAAGGTGAAACGGGATGCCATCATGACCTCCCTGGCGTCGGAGTTTCCTCAATACGGCTTTGACCGGAATATGGGGTATGGCACCGAGATGCACCGACGTGCGCTCACTTACCACGGACCTTCTCCCTGCCATCGACGAACTTTCCAGGGGGTCCTAGCCATGGGAGGGATGAATGGCCAGTGACAACAAGACCAAGATCCTTCGCGAAAGCGAGCGCTACGTCCAACAGGGCAAGATCAGCCTGGCCATCAACGAATATCTCAAGATCATCAAGATCGATCCGCAGGATGTTCTCATCCTCAACACCATCGGTGATCTCTACCTGCGCCAGGGACGCGTACCCGAAGCCAACCGGCTCTTCCTTCAGGTAGCCGAAAATTATACCCACAACAGTTTCCTGCTGAAGGCAATCGCGGTCTATAAGAAAATCCTGAAAACCGATCCCCAAAATCTCGAGGTCAACTCCCTGCTCGCCTCACTCTACGCCCGCCAGGGAATGAATGTCGATGCGCGCGGTCAATACCTGTTCCTTGCCGATTTGTGTGCCCGGGAAGGAAAGATGGCCGAGTCCCTCGAGGCCTATGAGAAGGTCGTCGAAATCGATCCGATGAATTCTCCGGTTCAGCTGAAGCTGGCAGAGACCTATCTGGCGCAGGGTATGAAGGACAAGGCGTACCCGTTTTTTGTGGCCGCCGCGCGCGCCCAGATGAAAGAAGGGGACATCCCGGCTGCCGCATCTTCATTCCAGCGTGCTTTTGCCCTGAATCCAGCAAGCCCCGCTGCGCTGAAAGGCCTGCTCGAAACCGCCTTGCAAACGCAAGACATCCGAGCTTTTCTGGATCGGTTCCAGAAATCATTCGTGGGCGCTCCCGAAGACCCGGCGCTTCAGGAACTCATCGGCCGGGCCTACCTGGCGGCCGGGGACCTCGATCTTGCCGAACAATATTTCCAGAGGGCGGTCACCGCCGACGACTCCGTTTACGACCAGTTCTTTTCCCTGAGCCGGGCGATTCTGGACGCCGGCGATCCGGACCGCGCGCTGCACTGCCTGGATCCGGTCCTGCCGATTCTGATCAGCCGCAGGGAAACTGAAAAGGTTGTAAGTGCCTATACCCGCATTCTGTCAGCCGACCCTGCGCACATCGCCACTTTGAAGAAGCTGGCCGACATTCATTCCGCGGCGAACGATGATCTGCGCTACATCGCAACCCTGGAAAACCTGGCTGTGCAGCTGGAAAGTTCCGGCAACTTTAGTGAAGCCCTGGAGTCGCTCGAAAATATCCTGCAGATCAATCCCGATAGTGAAAAGCACCTGAATAAGCATCGCGAGTTGTTTGAACAAGCCAATCCCGGTATCCCCTATAAACTGCCGCGCTCGGTGCTGGAGGCTGCCGAGCGCGCTACCCCTCCAAACCTGGACGGTGCCGAGGAAACTGCCGCCCGGGAAATATCGACCGACGACAACTCCCATTCCACGATCGTGGAAATCGATCTGCTGCTCAATTATGGGATGAAGGAAAAAGCCCTCCAGCTCCTGCGCGCTCTGGAAATCAAGATTCCCAAAGACAAGGATGTGAGGCAGCGGCTTCTTTCCCTCTACCGGGATGCAGGCGAACCTCGGCTGGCAGCGGAGCAGTGCCTGTTGCTGTCCGCCCTCCATAAGAAAGGCCACGATCTGGAGGCGTCCCAGAAGTTGTTGAACGAGGCCAGGAAGCTGGCCCCGGAGTGGGTCGGCACCGATATAGACGTCATCGCTTTTGCCCAGGAGCGCGGCATCAGTCTGGAACCCGCCAAGGCGGAAGCCGGCATTAAGGAAGCTGGCTCCAACCTGGAGGTTGATCTTTCCGGCGACTTGTCTGAGATCTTTTTCCAGGATGCGCAAACGGCCTCGGGCCTCGATAAAAGCGCCGCGCTGCCGGCTCCGGATGCCATGGTGGATGAATTCCCGCAGGGAATTCCGCGGGCGGGAGCCCCCGAGTCGATCGAAGAGCAACTGCAGGAAGCCGATTTTTATATGCGCCTGGGATTTCTTGACGAGGCCCGCACAAAGCTCGAAGAGATCGCTGCCGTTTCTCCCGACCATCCGGAAGTGGCATTGCGATACCGCCAATTGGGGCTGGAATCCCCACCGGCTTTCGAAGCCTCCCTTATCGCGCCGCCGGAGAAGGACTCCCGGCTGCCGGCGGCCGAAGCGTCGGAGCCGGAACCGATCGCACTCCCCTCGACCGTGCCCTTGGATGTCGGCGAACCCTCCCTCATCCCCCGCGGCAATGATCTCGCCGATGCCGAGGCGAGAATTGCCGCAGGCCACCTCCAGGAAAATCATTGGTTTGAACTCGAGATTGACCCTGCCGTCGCCTTGCCCGCTAAGCAGTCCGCTCCGTCCACGCCTGCCGCACCAATGCTGCGGGCCGAGACGCCGCCGGCAGTTCCGCCTCCCGTGGAAGCCCCAGCCAATCTCATGTTTGCCGACCTGATTGAAGAGGTGAACGCACTCACGGACCGCGAAATCGCCAGGGAGGACTTCGAGACCCATTTCAGCTTGGGAATTGCATTCCGTGAGATGGGGCTTATTGAAGATGCGATCCGGGAGTTTCAAAGCGCCGTGAAAGTCCTGAGTCCGGAGAAATCCTCGAAAGAGCTCATCCAATGCTGCGGTATGCTGAGTACTTGTTTTCTGGAGAAGGACATGCCGCGCTCGGCCATCCGTTGGTGTCAGACCGGCTTGAGCATTAAGGAGATTTCTTCCCACGAAGTGATGGCTCTCCGGTATGATATGGCTGTCGCCCACTCCTCGGCCGGTGAAGCCCACCGGGCGCTGGAATGTTTTGCCGTGATATTCGGCGTCGATCCGAGCTATCGCGACGTAGCCCAGAGGATTGATGATCTTAAGAGCGGTCTCGAACGGCATGCCCCTTAGCCCCCCAGCAGGGTTCTCCGATCCCGGTTTTGAAAGCAGGGACAAACCGCGTTCCAGTGCGCGGCTGGAAAAGATGGTCGATATCCTTACGGTCACATTCTGGCTGGTTCATATCGCCTATTGGCTGGTAGTCGGAGGCTTCCTGATACTGTTCCCATGGCTGGACTTCTGGGAGAACAATCTCCTTCTTTATCGCTTTCCCGACTTGCGGCCAATCATCGTCAATCCCTTCCTGAAAGGAGCCGTATTGGGGCTGGGAATCGTTAACCTGATCATAGGGATTCAAGAGATTGTGCGCCTCCAAAAAGGCCTCGGGAACTACGTTTCCCGATAGGCGCCCGCTTTTTTATTACATCACCGACCGGCATCAGCTTCCGCTCGCGTCCACCGAGGCCCTCCTGGAGCAGGTAAAGCGGGCGGTGCTCTGGGGGATCGACTTTATTCAGGTGCGCGAGAAGGACCTCTCCGACCGTGATCTGCTGCGACTGGCAACGCGGGCGGTGCACCTGGCGCGAGGGACGGTGTGCCGGGTCCTGGTTAATGGCAGGATCGATATTGCCTTATCCTCGGGCGCTCACGGCGTACACTTGCCGTCGAAGGGCTTACAGGCCGCCGACGTTGTTCCGTTTCTCCCTGCCGGCTTTCTCGTCGGCGCGTCCACACACTCGCTGTTCGAGGCTCGACAGGCTGCCGAAGGCGGCGCCGACTATCTGCTGCTGGGCCCCATTTTCCCTACCGCATCCAAGATCGCCTACGGCAAACCGCTGGGCCTGCGCTGCCTGGACAGGGTTTGCTCTCTGCTCTCTCTGCCGGTTTTCGGATTGGGAGGGATTCGCCCTGAGAGAATTTCGAAGGTTCTCGCAACAGGCGCATCCGGAGTCGCAGGAATCAGCCTCTTCCAACGCGACCTGGATCTCTTCTCCCGGGACATTTGCGAACGCAGCTCGCTTCGCTCGCCAATCAATTCCCTTGGACGATAGGATTGTTTCGGTTGGGTCAAAAGCTGTCAGCAATCAGCCTTCAGCTTTCAGCCGACGAGCCATGCAGGCTAAGGGTCTGTCACAGAATAACAGGCCCACTTTGCTGCTGGCCCCCAGGCCCGC
>CAYGWQ010000003.1:0-54731 GCA_964353465.1 uncultured Acidobacteriota bacterium
GCATGTCGCGGCTCGGATTCGGGGAAGGCTCAGGCTTCGCCGGGGCTGCAGGCACAGTCACCGCCGGGCCCGGCGCAGGCTGCCAGCGTATCGATCCGTCGCTGAAACAGATGTTGATGCCGGCGCCGCCGTGATTAGATGGGGAGCGATCCTGGACGATCGGCTTTGGCCCGGAACCGCTTGCGGGCGGCGAGAGAATGTAATCCGATTTGGCGTCGATTTCCTGGCGCAGGAGTATTTCGGTTGAAGTGCCGGGGCAGGTAAAGGCTTTGAGCTCCGTGATGTAGCCTGCAAAGCAGAGTTCGGACAGTGATGCAGGCATGCGCCCCTGATTCACTCGAGAGAAGAGAACGCAGGCGCGGCCCAACCGCTGCAGTCGTTCGCGGCAGTCGCGCACGGGATCCTCCGCCGGGAATAAACCGGCACCTGGTCCCATGATGGTGAGAGGCAGCAGACAGATGAGAAAGGCAAGCACAATGCGTTTTGTCATGATCAAGACCTCACGACTCAGCTGTATTGCCTGAAATGGATTGCGCGCCATGGGTGAACCGCTGACTGGCCCAATATTATATCCCAGGTTTCGACAATTTCGGCCGCCTTGTTTGCGGAGCGGGTGAGGGTTTTGCAGCAAATGCTTTTCATCTGTCACAACGATTTGTTAGTATGGAAGTCACCCAAGAGATATTCCTATTTTTGCCGCGTCAAAGAAACACCGGGAGGGATTATGAAAAGATTTTCCGCCTGCGCCTTCTTATTGGTTTCGTTGCTGCTGAAGCCAGGCTTGCCGACTATGGCGCAGAACATGGTCGAGGGGCGGACACAAGAGTTTGTGGCACTCGCGAACAGCCCCGGTTTGTGTGTGACCAGAGTCGAGCCCCGGGTCGTGTTGTTCCGGGTGGAATGCATCCAACCGAAATTTCAAGCCGTGATCTGGGAGGGGCTCCCGCGTGAAGGTGATTTCATCGACACTTCTGGAGCGAATTGGGTGCGGATTCGGGCATTCTATTCGTTTGCGGCAGGCGAAAGCCGGCTCACAGGGCAAGGAGTGCAGGTAAAGATCGCGGAGTGGGCGCCAGGTGTATCGACGCAACGAAAGACCAATACCATACGCCTGTCCAATCAACCGTGGGATTTCTCCCTGCGCGGCCAGAATCCGTGCGCCGGCGGACAACCGGCGGCCGATGCCGGCTACAAAGTTCGACCGGGATCCGTTGAACCGCCGCGCGCTGGGGGAGCGGAGGCCATCGACCTGTCATTTTGCCGTGATATTGCGGGAACCTGGAGGTTCCGCGATGGCGGCACCATGGAGCTCGATCCCCAGGGCGGCGCCATCGGATTTGACCGCAACCGGAAAGAAACGAACCGGGGCCGATGGAAGTGCCTCCGCGGAACCGGCGTAACAATTGAGATCAGCTGGAACATAGGGGGATGGAGGGATACTCTCCGGCTCTCTCCCGATTCACTGCGGCTGGAAGGACAGAACCAGATGAATACTCAGCTTCGGGGCGAACGGGTGACTTCAAACCTGGTGAAATGTCAGGCGGTGGCAGGAGTCTGGAGATGGTTTAATGGAGAAATCACCGAACTGGACCGGAACGGCGGAGCGGTTGGATTTGATCGCAACTCCAAGGAGGTGAACCGCGGGAACTGGCGATGTCTCGAAGGCACGGCAGTGAGGATCGAAATCACCTGGTTGAAGGGTGGCTGGGTGGATACACTCACCCTCAGTTCGAATCTCCAAAGGCTCGAAGGACAGAATCAGGCCAAATCGAAGGTGTGGGCCGAACGAATGAAGTGAGGAAGACAAAAATCGGCAGGTGGCCATTGAAAACCGATAAAAATGGGACACGGATTCACACGGATCGGATGAGCATCTTTCGCCGCCGCCGATCTGTGTTTGATCTAAGACCTCTTATCAGAATATAGTGTACCCCAAAAACTGGACAGGTGATTAAGGTGTAAAATCGCTACCGCCTCGGGGGGGAAGAGCGATGAAGAAAGAGCGGAAGCGGTATGATGGAACACTCAAGGCAAAAGTGGCGGTGGAAGCGATCAAAGGTCAGCGGACGGTAAACGAAATTGCATCGGCCTACGGAATCCATCCGCATCAAGTCACTGACCAGCCCCAGTCGCTCCCACATCTGGTGCCCCACATGCACCGGCCCAGCCTGCCGCGCCTCCTCGACCTCCACCCGGTCGGTGTCCACCTTCACCATCGCGCCGGCAGGCGGGCGAGAGCCGCGGCGCTTGGCGCTACGCCGCCGCGCCGATTCCAGCACAGCCTCGAACTTCGCGTCGGAAGCATCCAAAGGCAACTGGCCCCGCAGAGCGGATTCCAGCCGGTGAGCCAGAGCCAGCCATTCCTCCGCTGCAGCGGGAGCGAGATTGCCGAGGGAACAAATGGAGCGTTGGCCCGGCCCCTTGGGCGTGTGGACCGATTCGACGAAGAGATAGTTGGTGTAGGTTTTACCTTTGTATTTCCGGGTACTCTTGCGAATGTACATTTTCCACTACATATATCTAACTGTCCTTTCACTGTCAAGACAAATCCTCACTATATTAGTCACTATTTTCAGGATTTAGAGAGCCGTCTAATGAAAACAAAGGACTTGTTGCTGGCAATCCCCTGAAAATACCGAAAATCGCGCGGCCGCATTCGGAAGCTGGGTTAGCAGCGTCCATGGTAAGACACGGCAATACAATTATTTACGACTCGGCTGAGTTTCTTCACCACACGGGCATTATCCAGCCGGAGCAAGCCTAATCAGGGCTGCAAGATTGGCGGGCGAGAAGGTTGAATGCACAGCATATTCGCCGCCTGTCCCGATCCCCAGGGAGAGCAGCTTCCAGGAGCCGGACCTGGACGGCGCGCAGGGCGCGCTTCATTTTCCCTTGCCGGCGCCGGCCCAGCGCGGGTCGTTCTCGGGCAGGTATTTGCCGACCAACTCGAGCAGTTCGATGGCGTTCAAGCTCCACTGGGAGGTGTTGTTGGTCGACACGCCCGGGACTTCGTCCACGGCGATCGGGACGTCCGCACTCTCGATCCTCGCGGATGAGAACATCTGGCGGGCGCCGCCCCTGAGGCCCGTTCCCAGAAAGTCCTGCCAGGCGCGCCGGGCCAGCCTGGCGTCCAGTTTCACATAGGCCGCGAAGGCCGCCATCTTGGCATAGGAATCGCCACGGCTGCTGTTCATGGCCGCGCCCAGAACCTTCACCTGCTCTTCGGCAGGCGCCGTCAGCAGCTCGCAATACTGCAGCCATGCCTCGTCCCACTCCGGCAGCTGGATCAGGCCGCGCATCTCGAAGCACAGTTCCGGCCCGCCGAACAAATTCGCCAAGTGAGGCGTGAACACTTCATCGTGCAGGTGGTACAGCATCCCGGTCTTGGGATCGTATCCATACGACTGCCCGGAAAACATCTTGTGCGGCATCGCGGCCATGCACTTCATCCCGGTCATGATCTTGTCACGGTACCGGGTATCGCCCGTCCGTTCCCAGGCCACCAGCCAGTTGCTGCAGAAGGCGAGCCAGTCCGGGCCTACGCGGGCGTGCGTGGGATATTGGGTCTTCGGTTCAATCTTGCGGAGCGGATCGATGTCCACCAGGCGGAAATCGACGTCAACGACTTCCTGCATCAGATCGCCAGTGCGCTCGTCGGTCGTGAGGTAGTAATAAAACCGTTTGAGCATGGCCGCGCTGATCCGTGCCTCCTTGGCGCCGTCGCCCCAGTGGCGCACGTTGTGGCGCGATCCCAATCCCGCGAACCGGCCCAGATGGTAGACGTCCACTTCCTGAACGTGCCGCGTCATCGCCTCGGCCATGCGGAAGACGTCGGGCCGCCCCGTGCGCAGGAAGCCGTACCACAGCCACAGCTCCGGCCCCAGCTCGCCGTTGGCCCAGGCAAAGCCGCCGACATCACTGCGCCAAGTGTGACGGGCCGGTTCATACGAGTGCATCACGTCGCCGTAGTCCCAGAAGCCGTACCAGCGCCGCTGTTCGATCTGGCCCTGATAGAAAGCGATGGCCAGGTCGAGCTGTTCTTCGATCCACTTCTTCCCCGGTGTCGAGCGGTCGGGGAGGCTCCAGAAGCCGAATGCCGGGATCGAGTGGTAGTACTCCGGCGTGCACACCAGCCGCGGCATTTCAGCTCCGGCCCTGGACAACTTCAACAACTCCTCATTCCCGGGGGTTTCCGCAAATGCGCGTAACGTCAACTCGGTCGTGCGCGCCACGCCGGTGGCGGTGCTGAAGCCTTTGTCGATGTCCTCGTACGATGCTTCGAGCCCGTGCTCTTTGATGTCGTAGTGCCGCAGGTCCATCGCCGGCGCATCCGGCGAATACATCCAGGCGGTCAGCTCCGCCGTCTCGGCGCCGGCCCCGGCGATCTCCAACCCGGTCGGCGCCAGCTGCCAGAAGTTCTTCATCCCCACGGCCAGGCCGCCGGTCGTGTCACCCACGAAAGCCAGCCCCAGCGACCGCTTCCCTGCCGCGACGTTGATCCAGCTGCTGTGTGCGCCGGTTCGCTTCTGGATCGCGAAAGAGTCGGCCGAGATCTGCACCAGCTTGTAGCCGTCCCAGACAGCCATCATTTCCACGTTCTGCTTGCCGGGGAGATCCTCGAGGTTGGGAATCGGTTTGCCGGCCACTTGCCTGGCATACAGGTCAGGAGACGGATTCCGCCTGCCGGCGATCAGCCGCACCGGCTCCGCGAGCATCCCCGTTTCGCCGGCCAGGCGCACGTGGCGGTTATGCAACTGCTCTCGCATCGGGATCGAAAATCGCACGCCCAGGCCGCGGATAAAGTCTTTCTCCTGGTCGCCGTCAAAGACGAAGGAGTGGACCATGTGCACCGAATCGAGGCCCGCGTAAAAGTAGAGACGCAGCGTGAACGGCAGCCAGGCGCGGCCCGACCTGGCAGCTTGATGATTCCCTTCTATTTTGACTACTGCGCGGACGGGGCCGGACTGCTCCAGCGTCACCGTCCGGATCCGGCTGACAAACGTTTCCTCGCGCAGTGTTCCGGCGCTCTCCAAATCGGCGCGGTTCTCCAGCACTGCGATCAGCCGGCCGCTTCGCCCCACTTCCCGGCCGGCGATTTTCAGGGATTCGATGAAAGTAGCGCCCTCGCCGGGAATGCGGCATTGGATCGCGCCGGTATCAATATCAATGGCGCCGGCATTTCGGACCGCACGGACAACGGCTTGCGGCAGTGCCGGATTGCCCGGCGCCAACATCAACGGCCCGGCGAGTTCGGGACCGGCGCTGATCGCATGGCCCGTCCACTTGAGAGAGCCGTCAGGCCAGTACGCCAGCGGCCAGGTCTGCACCGGTACGACTCTGCCGCCGGCTGCCGCCAGAGAAAACGCAGTGTTCTTAAGCATCGATCCCTTCGGCCAGGGAACCCCGAAACTGACGCCCTGAGTTACGGATGGTACGGCGCGGCCGAGCCAGTTGAGGGAGACAGCCTTCGCCGGAACCTGGGGCAACAACTCCTGGGAGGGCCGGAAGCTGGAAAAGAATCCCACAGCAAGCAACAGAGGAAGGAAACGCTTTTTCCGATTCATAGATATTTCCAATCGCTGATTCGCTGCGAAGCGTCGCAGACCACGAAATACACGAAATATACGAAATCCTTTGTCGGCTAATAAATCTGCCGGGCCGCGCGCTCGAGTCTCGTGTCGGCGAGGCCTTTGCACTGATGAAGGCTGAAGTCCTCGATATTCTTCAACACGAAGGTCGGAACATCCGGAGCATGTTGTGCCTTGACATGCTGGAAGTCTGCGCCCTTGACCTCCCAGAGGACGAACGCCGGCCGAAGGTCTTCCTTCAGGTAGCTGACCTCGACATTGCTCAGCTCGATTCCCTTAACGTGGCGGATGAAGAAGCCGTAAGCCGGGATCTCGCCGAACATTCTTGGTTCAGGGTAGTCGTTCTCCCTCTCGGGCGGTTCCAGCGCAGCCTGTTCCTTCGTGCCGCCTCCCTGATAGAAGATACGGATATTGCTCAATTTCACATCTTCAATGTCATGGCCGGGGATGCCGCTGATGATCGATCCGAAGCGCGGATCGGCGTTGTACACAAGGATATTGCTGAGGATCACGCGCCGCAGCGCGCCCACGGGAGTGCCCTGAGGGCCGCGCATGCGGCTGCCGAGCCGGAGGAATATCGGCGCGTTCACGATATCGCGCATCGTTATGTTCGTGATGGTGATATCTTCGAGCAGCCCGCCGTCCACGGTCTCGAGCGCGAGCCCGCGACAGCAGACAAACACGCAGTTGGAGATCGTGATATTTTTAAAGCCGCCATTCGATTCCGTGCCGAACTTGATGCGCCCCGTAACCCCGCCGCGATCGGGGGCCTGCGCATCGTTGCGTTGATAGGTGCCGTCCAGGAACGTCCCCCGGTCATAGCCGCTGACCTGGCAGTTGGTGATGGTCACGTTTTCGGTGGCACGCGCAAACCCCAGCCCGTACGAACTCTTGAGGCAAATGGCATCGTCCCAGGGCGAGTTGACGCTGCAGTTGGCGATGCGCACATTGCGGCAGGAGTCGATATTGATGCCGTCGCGGTTGGTGTCGATCCTGAGATTGTCAATGGTGAGATTGTCCACCCCGGTCGCCAGCATGCCGAAGTGGCCGCCCTGAAGGATCGAGATGTCGCGGATCGTGACATTGCGGCAGAGTTTGAGGCCGATGGATTTATTGCCTACGCCCGGGCGCGGGTTGCCTTCGCGGGTCAGGCCTTTGCCGTAGATCATTCCCTGACCGAGGATTGAGACGTTTTCAATGCCCTCACCCCAGATCAGACTGTTGTGCCAGTGGCTATGGCCGAAGTCCTGGAATTTGTCCGACGGGTTTGGCTCGGCCGGATCATAGCCGCCGCTGCTTTCTGCCGGCGGCGGATCGGCCGCCAGGATCGTCGCGCCTTGTTCGAGGTACAACGATATCCTGCTTTTGAGGCGGATCGAGAAACTCAGGTAGGTCCCGGCCGGAAAACGAACTGTGCCTCCCCCCGCGGCCGCTGCTGCTTCGATCGCCTTGTTAATCGCCGGAGTGTCCAGCGCCTGGCCATCGCCTTTAGCGCCAAACGATCTCACATCGTAAACCCCCGCCAGCCCTCCCGGAACTGGTGCAACCCCCTCCTTCTGCGCCTGCGCTGCCGACAGGCAGGCCGCCAAAATCAGCAGGCCCAGGGCTGTGAAGAAAAACGGCCTCCTATTCATCATCGCAATCTCCAATCTACCTCGAAACCTTCGACCGGATATTTCGTGCATTTCGTGTATTTCGTAATTATCTTTCCTGTAGTTTCCGTTCGTCCGTGATCAATGCCAGTTCCGCGAGCGCAGCCGTAGTGTCTGAGCCGAAACCGGATAGCGCCGTGAACTTCAGGAAGCGCGCCGTAACCGTCTGCGCAAACCGGACTCGCTGCGGGGAAAACGACGAGGCCAGCTCGCCGCGTGCCGCTTCCCGCCATTGACTGCCGTCGTCGCTCACCTGGACGAGGTACTCGCGGATGTCGCCCTGGTGTTCGCGGTGGTTTTGACGCGGCATGCAGACGAGGCCGGACATGGCGACGGGAGCCGGGAAACTGACGATCAGCTCGTGCGGGTATCCCGGTCCGCGTTCGCCGGCCAGCCAAAACGTATTGGGATCGCCATCGACGGCATTCGCCGGCTGGCCGGCCGCCTGGGCCTTGGCGCCGAGCTTGCGCATGATTTGTGTATCGAACAGCAACGAGCGCATTTCCGAAGTCGAGACGGCGACCGTCGGCTCAAATCGCGTGGTGGCCATGTAGTCCAGCAGCGAACGGCGCAATTGCCGGGCTGCGGGCCGTGAGTCCAGAGAATCCACCAGGTCGGCGGAACAGACCATCAGCCGGCCGCGGCCGACCTTGCACTCGAACACCATGCCGAGTTTGTAGTTGCGATTCCAATCGTCAATGGGTTGCACAATCGGCTGAAGCCCGCGCGGCAGGCGATCCAGGTTTATGGCACGCATGCGCCGGACAAGCTCGATCCACTGCCAGTCGAAGGACGATTCCGTAGGGAAACCCGACAGCGCCGGATGCCTGGCATCGCACCAGAGTCCCAACATGCGGCCCCAGCCCGGAGTCATCATCCGGTTCCAGAAAATCGGCACGACGTCGAGCGGCGGGCTGGTCCAGTCAAGATCTGCCGGGCGAGGAAGAAAGAGCAACTTGCCGCCGGCCATTAAGGCAGCTTCCGCCTCATCCCATGCGCTGGTGATCAATACATCGCTCGCCGGCGCAGAATCCGCCTGCGCCGGATACAGCCAGAACTTCCAGTCGTTCTCAAAGGCTGTCCCCTGGAGTCCCACAACCAGCTTGTAAGCCTGCGGCGCTGCCAGATGTGAAAGATCCAAGGATATTTTGCCCAGTGGGATGTTTTTGCCGAGAGGGATCGTCGCGGCCTGCAATTGCCCTCTCGCAACCGTGGCGCCGCCGGCATTCACAATCTTCCAAACAGGCACGGCTCCCACGATCGGTTGGGAGCCAAAATGCGCCGCTTCCACATCGGCGTCCAACCGGTCTGCTGTGGTGAACACCTGGTTCTTGAGCCGCACCAGCGGCACGGTGGTGTTGCAGAAACGCCGGAATTCTTCGGGCGTTGCGTAGCCTTTGGATTCCCAGAACGGATCGAGCAGGCCGACCAGTGCCGTACCCTGCCCGATATAATCGTGCAGGTCCAGCAACTGGAATCCGCTCAGCCCGGGCGTGCGCAGGTTGGCTTCGATATCTTCCTTGTAGCAGGCCAGCTGATAGCGGCCCGAGGCATAGGCGAAGTCCCGGTTCCTGTCGAGCAGGCCATGCGCGGCCAGTGAGTCGCGGAAGATCTCGTAGTTTCCCGGCCGCAGGTAGCCGGTGAATTTTTTGATAACATCGTAGTTGGGGTATGCGCACCACTGCCCCGTTTCATGAGACACGACAGGAATGTTGACCCCCTTTAATGAGCTCGCGTAATCCCGCCCGAACCACGCCGATTCCTTGCGCAGCATGTTCAGGCCGATGCGGTGGACCGCGAGGTAATCGGCGCCCTCCACGGGTCCGGGCGCGTCGATCAACGACCAGCCGGTGCCCGTCGTATAGAGCCGCCGCGGGTCTTCGCGGCGGAAGTGCTCCACCCACCTGGGCAGGGACTGCTTCCAGTTGCCGCCCGGTTCATTGCTCGGGGAAAGGAGCATGAATGACGGATGGTTCCCATAGGACTTGATCATCCGCGCAGTTTCCTCGTACATCATCCGCTCCATCTCACTTCCCGGGCTGATCTCATTCCACATGCCGCATTCGGGTTGAAAATAGAAACCCAGTTCGTCCGCAGCGATGAACGCCGCCTCGGGCGGACACCAGGAATGAAAGCGCATGTGATTCAATCCCCAGGCCTGGCAGATGCGGATGATCCGCTTCCAGGATGCCACGTCGGAGGGCGGGTAACCGGTAAGCGGGAAGTCACCGCCGTTGTGGGTGCCGCGCAGGTTCGCTTTGCGGCCGTTGAGGATGAACTCGTTTCCCTGCGCCCGGAACTCACGCAGTCCGAAGACCAGCTCGCGGCGATCGTCGGCCTGATCTCCTGTGAGCAGCAATGTCAGCCGTTGCAGGGCCGGAGTGAATTCATCCCACGGCTGCGCGTCTTTGCTCAGCGGCACCTCGAGTTCCGCTCTTCCTCCCTTGGCATCCATGGCCACTGGGGTCGAGATGCTGCCGACGCTCAACGTCACCGTTCCGGTCCGGCCCGTCCTGTTGCCGATCTGAACCTTGATGAGCGCGGACTTCTTCGCCACGTTGGAAAACACCTGGGCGTCGTCGATCCAGACGGGGCTGGTCGCGGTCAGCTCGATCTTTCCTGTGATCCCATTCCAACTGCTGCCCAGGGAGTCGGATACACTATGGGCGTCAGGACGATAGGGCAGGATCATGCGGTTGTCCACCCGGATGCTCAGGCGGTTCCTGCCGGGCGCCATGATTCCGAGGTCGTACACGTGCGGCGCCACAAGACTGTTGCACGATCCTATTTTCGTTTTGCCGAGCCAGACCGTAGTCTCCCAGCGCGGCCTTTCCAGGGTCAGCACTACCCGGCGGCCCTGCCAGGCACGCGGAATCTCGATGTCGCGTTGATACCAAGCCGCGCCTAGATAATGCCGGGGCGGCTGGCTGAGGAAAGGCACCTTGACGTTGCCCGTCTTCGCGTATGCTTTGTAGTCGTCGCGCAGATACCAGAAGTGGTCGTGTAATCCGTGCACCCAGGGTGTGCCGGTGCTGATTGCGTCGCCATATCCTTGCGCCTGGAGAATGCCGGGCAACGCAATCCGATCCTGCAAATCCCTCCCGAACCACTGCTCCTTCACCCCCGCATCCATCCTATCCAGCGCGAACCGCCAGCTCCCCGCCAGGCTGATGGGCGCTTTCGGGGCCGCAGCTGGCGCCATTGACATCCCATGTGATAGAACGCCGGCCATTGCGGAAACCAGAAAACCCTTCAGTATAATCTTCATATTTTCATTCCAGAGGCTGGAATACCGATTTATCGGGCCCACTTTCGTGTATTTCGTGTATTTTGTGGTTTCATTTGGCGATCAACCGAATCGGGCCAAGCAAACCAGACGGAACGGGCTGCACTTTGTCCATATCCTGCGGCTCGAACCGAACGCCGTAGCGCAGGTTGAGAAGCCGATAGTCCGGCAGCCTTCGCCCGGCCATGTGGTTGATTGCCGTATTACCTACCACGATGCGTATCTTGTTCTCTCCCGGCTTGAGCAGATCTTTCACGTCAAGCAAGTACGGCGGGCACCAGACTGATCCCGCCCGCTGGTCATTGACATACACCACCGCCGCCTCGCGAACGGGAGCATCGAGCCAGGTCTGCATGCCGGTGCCTCTGGGTGGCGCCACAGGGAGCGGCTTCCCTTCGCCAAAATCCAGCAGCACTCTGTGGCCACCCCGGAGCATGTCCTCCGGCAAGGTCAGTTCTTTCTCATAAGTTGCCAGGCCGGAGAAGAAAAGCGTTTCTCCATCCTCGGTCCACGATCGCAGGCGATCCATCCGGATGGTCCTGCCACCAGGCCCGAAAGCGACTTGCCAGCCGGTGCTCAGATCCATCGGTCCTGGAATTGCCGCAGCGCTTCGAATCGGGAGGAGCGCAGGAGCGCGCCTTGAAAACACGAGAACCCGGGAACCATAAGGTTCCAGGTCGACAGGGACGATCGTACCTCCCGCTTGCCCGGCCTCCACTTCTGCTGCCGATGCCCGTCCCGTGAACGGATCCCACCACTCCGCCTGCATGCCTTGAATCCGGAAGGTCGCTTTCAAGCTTTGGCGCACATTGGCGGTGTTGGCAAGAAAGTAGATTTCTTCCGACCCTGTGCTGCGGTGAACGAAGCCGACCTCCGCTACCGCCGGCGAGAGCATCAGGTCGGGGCGCACCAGCTGTGCCAGCCGGCTTCCGATCTGGCGGTCCTCCTTTTCGAAGTGTGCCGGCGCCGATGGACCTTCAAACATGCGGCGAGAGATATCCTTGATCTGATTCTGTTCCGCCTCGGTCGCCGTGAAGCCCGGCGCGAGGCCGGGCAACCGGCGCGTAGCGATCACCTTGCCTCCGCTGCGTGCGAAATCCTCGAGCTTCTGCAGCGTGTCGAGCGGGATGCGCTCGACATTGGGAAGAACTACCGCTCGATATCGGTTCGTTCCCAGGGCAAGCACGCCGTTTTCAATCCGGCCGATCTGCCGGAGGGCCTCGTCATCGAAGAAATCGAGATTGAAACCGGCTTCGAGCACTTTGGCAACTACTTCCGGACCGATCTGCCTGCCGAGAGTCTCGATCATGTTCACGCGCCCGAGGGAGAAGGCCGCCCAGGCGTCGTGGTTGGGCAGATACAGTGCCACATCGTTGTCGGGCTGCCCCTGGCGCAGCAGGAAGCTGAGCCGCTGCAGGTAGTGGGATAGGTCCGGCATGACAATCCACCACGGATTCTTCTCGTTGAAAACGCCTGCGGCATAAAACCTCCAGCCAGGATACGCGACGCCTTCCGCGGTGTAGGGCCAGCCGTGTCCGATCAGCTGATTGACCCCTTGCAGGAAGTGGAGGTCAGCTTCGGCCTTCACATCAAGAGGAGTCGCCCGGAAAGTTGGCGAGTGCAGCCAGGTCCAGGTCTCCGAGGAAGTCACCGGGCGCCCGTATAGATGACTGGCCGAGGAAGCCCACCGCGAGGCACGGAGCACTTTCCACTGGGATCCTTCGCCCTCGGACAGATCTGCGTAAGCATTGCTCGAAATCGTAGCGGGCGGAATGCCATATCCCTGGATGCGGAATCTCGTGCGATTCCGCTGGGACCATGCGCGCATCGGTGTGAGGAACCGTTCGTTCAACAGTTCGGTGAGCGTCAGCCCCCAGTCGTGGCGCACGCCGGAGGATTTCGGTCCGAGGTCGGCGACGAGCGCCGGCAGATGCGGTTTCAGGTCATAGCCGCGCCGTTTCTGAAACTCCGCAGGAAAATCGCCGGTCCAGTCGGATTCGTACACTTCCAGGCTGTCGCAGAAGATCGCGTAGGGGGGATTGGAGCCGAACGCCTGCATCAGCCGGTCCCCTACTCTTTTCAGGTAATGGTCGACAGCGGCGCCGTCATAGTGGTTGAGCACAAATCCTTCGCCCCCCACCGCTGGTCGCTTCACCATCATGCCGGTGCGGCCGGCGATGAAGAAGAGAACCTCATGCGGCCCATCGAGGCCGGAAGGTAGAAATACTATGCCATCCTTGATATCCGTGATCTCGCGTACGCTCTCGCCAACGACCGATTGACCCTGGGAGCGGGCAAGAAAAACGGCCAAAAGTTTTTCACCTGCGGGGATGTCCGGCAACGGCACGCGGCGCAGACTCTCCGCACCCTTCACCCGCTCGCAGCGCAGTCGTCCGGCCGCTTGGCCGATCGCCACCTGCGGCCCGCCGAAGGGCCAGCCGCTGCCGAGCGTCAGATCCATGCGCAGCCCGAGTTCGCGCGCTTTTTCCGAAGTGAATCGCAGCATCTCGATGAACTCGTCCGAGAGATAGGGAAGAGTCCTGATGCCGGTGGCCGGGTCGTCGAGTGCAACGGGGTAGACCGGCTGCACCTCGAAGCCGCCGATGCCGCCCTCTTTCATCATGCGCATCTCACGTTCCAGTCCAGTTCTCGTTACCGCCGGCCCGAACCACCACCAGCGCATCATAATGCGGCTGTCATCGGGAGGATTTTGGAAAAGTCTCAGCAAGCCGGCGGCGCCCTGAGCTGCTCCCGCCTGGCTCGCAGCAGGACGAGCGCTTCGTTGCGCAGGCGCAGTAAGCGCAGCAACTGCAAGGAGGACTGGAAGGAACATCATGATCGTCATTTTTATCGCTGGCTTCGAATGATGCTTGAGTCTGGATTCCATTGGCCGTGCCATATTGTGTTCCTCTGCTCCAAAATTGGGTATGTCCCGGCCGCGGCCTGGACACGGATCGGCGCACGCAGTTATTGACCTCGGCAGCCAGAGCCCCGTCCGGCGGCCGGGGCCTACTTGGCCGAACCCAGGTGGGCGCCGGATGCCAGACGGCGCTCCTGTTCTTTTATCGCAACACCGCAAGCCTCGTCCGGCGGCCGGGTCCTACTTGGCACGCCGGTTGACGCATCCTCCTAGAGAAGTGATGGATTCAAGTCTTCCCAGCGTACAGTCCAGGACCCATCGCGCGGGAATCCCGGCGCCTGCGAGCTTGCCGCTCCCCGCCACCCGGCCGCCATCATTGCGATTGCATAAAGCAGCCCGCCGTTTCCCGGCAAGTAGCACGGCAGATCCTTGCGCTGCCAGTTGTGGCCGTTGGCAAGGTATTTATTTTTCTCTGTACTCATCATGAGTGCCTCGATCGCCAGTTCGGGTTCGCCCAGCCGCGCTGCCGTCATGGCAGTCAACGGATAATCCCAGCCCCAGGTCCTCTCCCACTGCCATTCTTTCATCACTTTGTAAAGCGTGCGGCGCATGGTTTCGCGATCCACGCCCTCCCCGGGCAAAACGCCGAGCGCCCCAAGCATCGAGGGATGGTCGAAATTCCGTTCCGAGTAAGTCTGCGGGCAATTCTCGTGGGCAAGATAGACGCCCGCTTGCACGGGCAGGGGCGTCAGGTGGGATATAACATCATCCCATTCAGAGTTGCGTTTCATCCCCGACAGCTCGCGCCATTGCTGAGCGATGTTCAGCCCATAGGCCCAGTAGGCCAGCTCGAACGTCGGATTCCACGTTTCCCGAGGCGGATGGTTCTCCTGAGCCGGGATGACAGGCGGCCCGAGCACATACCGTTGCGATTTCGGATCCGGAAAAGCATACGAAGCCATGAATGCCGCCGACTCGAAGACGAGGGACCCATATCGCTTGAGCGCCGCCCGATCCCCGAGGACCCGGCGGCACAACTCGGCATAGAAAATCGGATGAGGTTGCTGCCAGATGAGCAACGGCCCGATCGGAGAGGGGCTATCGCGGCCTTCCGGTCCGACCATCTTCGGCCAGCGGGCCCCGTTATAGCCTTGGGCCACAGCCGTGCGGCGCGCTGCCGGCAGGATGGAGTGGTACCAGGCGAGGCTCCTTTCCAGCAAGGGGAGCCGGTTCCACACGGCGAAGTGAGCTGCGTGCCACCAGTGCATCTCGAGATGGAACTTGCCGTACCAGCTGTTTACGGTCAGTCCCGTCTCCTGCGGCGGCATCGATCCGCAACATTGAATGGCAGTCAGGTATTGCGACAGCACAATGCGGCGCTCCAGTTCAGGTGCTCGCGGGTCCCTGCTGCCGGCCAGTTCGACGGCACCGCCGCGCGTCCAGAAGCGTTTCCAGTGCGTGGCGCTCTCCGCAAGAGACGAGGCGGCACTCGGCAGAGACCTGTTCGATGGACGCGGGGAAAACGATACGACAAATTCCAGACGATGGTTCTCCTTTGCCGGAGCCAGGAGAAAATCATGAATATCTTCGGCGGTGAAAGATGCCCGGCCGGTCCAGTGGACTGCCGCAAAATATTCTTCTGCGTCCAGCTTGCGGCGGATCTCGGCGCGCTCAGCGGTGTTCCTGATTAGGTCGGATTTATGCCGGTCAGGTTTTTGCCAATCGGCGGCCTGCATGCCCGGCGAGCCGTAGGGAAAGGAAAAGTGAACAGCGAGTCGCCCCTCATCGATCAGTGAAGACTCGATGAGTACGGCGAGCAGATCCAGGGCCGGATGAACCGCTGTCGTAACCGCAACCGTGCGGCCTTCAACTACAAAGCGGCTCATTAGCCTGCCCGCCCAGAGATCCAGTTTTTGGTCGATATCGCCAATGTCTTCCGCCTGGACCTCTCTTCCGCCGGCCATCTTCATGCGCAGGCCGATCCGGCCGAGATGCAGACGGTGAGGATTCTCCCTCAGCCAGGTGTAGAGTTCGCTTTGGCCTGCCGCGCTGGTTGCGTAGCCGACTTGTCGGCCGTGAGTATCGTAAGGGACAAGGCGCAGCGCCCCGGGATCGAGACTCGCCGGCACCGGCGCGGCGTGCCACCCCCACTGGGACATCGTGCAAAGCGGCATGGTCTGCGCGTACTTTGCGGGGAAGGTCTGCAGCCCCGTAATGTCGGCGGTGAAGGCGAACTCGCCGTTGCCGAGAGAAAACGGCGACAGCGGATCGAGCTTCCGCAGCCTGGGATCGTGGCGGGCAACAAGAGCCGCCCGGTCAATCCGGACCGTTCTGCCGGATTGCGCGCCTGGAATTGAGGCCCCCTGACCGGGAATCGCGAAATGCTGCGGCCGATTGAATACAGCAATGCCCGCCGGGATCAGCCCCCCTGACGCTGCCAGTTTTTTGAGAAACCTGCGCCGCGGAATCTTCATTCGCACACCAATGGTGAGAAATGCTCTGTATTTATCGTCCTGTCGGCGATCCGGTCTGGTTGATATATTGCGAACATGTGGCCCCGGAAGTAAAGCCCGATTTTTCGTCCAGGGCCCGTATTGCAATATGAAACATGCCTTGATCTATGAAGTAGCGCAGCAGAAAAAACCGGAACCACGAAATACGCGAAATACACGAAATCACAGGGGCGATCTTTTCGTGTATTTCGTGGTTCCTGAATGCGGGTCATCCGGGCACTCGCCATATCATGGCGGACCGACAAACCGGGATGCTGAGCCCCCGGCACAGATCTGTTCCTTATCAGATGTTTTGCAGTGCGCAACACAGGGTGAGGTTTAAAAAGCTCTTGACGCAAATCCGGCAGGTGATCAGGATACGACTTGGTGCTTTCCAATGATCGCTTGCGTTCATAGGGGAGCCGCTGCTCGCCCCTGTGTTCCTCCATTTTCGCCTTTTCAGATGCAGCAAAGCGGCAAAAGGGACTTCTTCGACATTTTGTGATTCTGTGCCACAGAATAGCAGCGAGGTAAACCATGGGATACTACTTCGAAGATCATCAGAGCATGTTTGCGCGAGTCGGCGGGCAGGTGGAGAAAACCCTCGACAGCATTGTCAAGCGGTATGTGGGGCAGAATCCGCCTCATCCTCTGACCTTCCGGGCCTATAGTAGGAGAGGCATCTTGCGAGGCAAAGACTATCGCTACCACGCAGACTTCAATGAGGTCTTTCCCGAAGCGGAACGCGAGCAGTTCGTGTGCGCATGGGCGAGGTATTGGGCAGATACCGCCTTGGAACTGAAATTCGACGTAACCTGTTTCGGCCCGATCGTCCTTTATTGCAACGGACAGGTCATCTTCAAATCCAACATTTTCTCCGAGCGCTACAGCGATCAGAGGCACTCCCTGTTTATCCCCGTGCAGGCAGGCTGGAACCATCTCGTCATCCGGTTCAAAAAGACCCGCGCTGGTTTTGGCGGCATTTTCGGGACCTGGCTCGGCAAGCTTCCTTATTACTTCCTGATGCCGACGGAAGAGAGGAAGGGACAGGAGGGCTGGATCTTCACGGGACCAATGTCCGCCGAGCTTCCCACCCTGCCTGGCGCGGGCATGAGCGAGAAAGACACCGGCCTCCAATGGTACCCGGAACAGGAATGGGATGCGGCCAAACGGAAGTTGGCGCAGCTTCAGCGGATCTACGGGCTCATGCCCGATACCTTTGCAGTAGGGTGGACCCGGGCCCGTTTCATGCGCCCGGGCACGGGCGAGTATGCCTTGAAGGGCCGCCATCACGGCCCGATTGAGGTGTATGTCAAAGACAAGCTGGTGTACAGCGCCCGATCATCGGGGAAAATCGCCGCCGGTATCCGGGCTCCTTTCGGAAATCACGATGTGATGGTCAAGTGCGGGTGCGGGCGCGCCGATTGGGGCTTCGATCTTTCGATTCGAAACGGGAATGATCCCGTTCCCATTATCAGTCCCTGCAACATCATGGGCAGTTCTCAGGCATGGCTCTACATCGGCCCTTTCGCACAATCCGCAAAACTCGATCTGAAGAAGCTGAGAGATTTGAGCAAAGTCTTCCCCAGCGTGGAGCGAGAAACCTACTGGCGTCTCGACATGCCGGACACGTGGCTGCGGCCGTACAACGAAAATCCCCTGTACGGCAGGTGGAACTATCCGCTGGGCGTGACTCTATACGGGCTGCTTCACAGCGCCAAGGCGATCGGCTCGGAGGAAGTTCAGCAGTACGTCGTCAGGCATATCCAGTTCTGCTGTGACATGTTCCGCTATGCCTTGTGGGATAAAGAGCAATACGGCGGCGCCACGACGGTGCATCACCTGTTGTCCAGCATCGACAGTCTGGACGACTGCGGCTCCTTTGGGTCCTGCATGCTTGAAGTTGCCAGGCATTTCGAGATACGAGGCTATAAGCAGATCGCCGAATATGTCGCGGATTACATATCCAACAGGCAGATCCGGCTCCCCGACGGCACATTCTTCCGCAAAAACCTGATGCACGTCTTTCATGAGAACACCATGTGGGCGGATGACCTCTACATGAGTGTTCCCTTCCTCTGCCGGTATTATCAACTGACCGGAGACACCAGGTATATCGACGACGCGGCCCGGCAATTCCTGGGATTCAAGAAGCACCTTTTCATACCCAAGTGGAAAGTCATGTCTCACGTGTACGACTTCAAGCGGCAGATGGCCACAGGAGTGCCGTGGGGGCGCGGCAACGGTTGGGTACTCTTTTCGCTCTCCGAGCTGCTCGCGGTGTTGCCCAAGGACCATGCTCAAAGGCCCGCGGTACTGGAGATGTTCCGCGAGCTGTGCCAAGGGTACCTCGCCCTGCAGGACGAAGCGGGCATGTGGCACCAGGTGCTGAACCACCACGATTCCTATCCGGAAACCTCCTGCACATCGATGTTCACTTACGCGTTTGCAAGGGGAATACAATACGGCTGGCTGGAAAAGCCGGAGGCTTACATCCAGGCGGTATTCAAGGCCTGGGAAGCGCTCAACAAGATCTCCATCGATCAGGGGGGCAACGTGCATGGCGTCTGCCGGGGCTCGGAGTTTTCCTTCACTCCGGAGTACTACAAGAAAGAGCTCCTGTGGAATCTGAATGACACGCACGGCATCGGAATTGTCCTGCTGGCCGGTGTGGAAGTTCTGCGGTTGATGAAGCACCTGGCATCCGAATCGAAGAGGAAGATGAGATGATGCGGATCGGCGTGCGCGCTCACGATTTCGGGAAATTGCCCGCCGAGGAACTTGCCGGCAGGATTGCGGCCAAGGGCCTCTCGTGCGTTCAATTGGCTTTATCCAAGGCCATCGCCGGCATCGATTTGAAACCGGGCGAGCTGAATCCCGGCATGGCATTCCACATCGGGCAGGCGTTTCACCGGCACGGGCTGCAAATCGCTGTGCTGGGCTGTTACATAAATCCGATTCATCCCGATCCGGAGACGAGACGTGTGCTGCTGGGCCTCTTCAAGGAGCACCTGCGGTTCGCCCGCGATTTTGGCTGCGGCCTGGTGGCTCTGGAGACCGGGTCACTCAACGCCGACTATTCGTTTCATCCAGACAACCATGGAGAGCCCGCTTTTCAGATCTTTCTCTCCAGCATTGCCGCGCTGGTCGAAGAGGCCGAGACATTCGGCGTGATCGTGGGCATCGAAGGAGTGACCACCCACGTCGTCTCCACACCCGCCAGGATGCGAAAAACTCTCGACATCATAGGATCCAATCATCTCCAGGTTGTATTCGACCCGGTGAATCTGCTGTCGGCAGACAACTATCAGGACCAGGATCGTGTCTTGCAGGAAGCGTTCGATCTGTACGGTGATCGCATCGTCGTCGTTCACGCCAAGGATTTCATCGTGGAAGACCGGACGTGGAAAACAGTGCGCACGGGCCGCGGATGTCTCAACTATCCAATGTTGCTGGGAATGATCCGAAAGAGGAAGCCATACATCAGTATTCTGTTGGAGGAGGTGAGCGAGGACACGGTCGAGGAATGCCTGCAGTTCCTCCACAAGACGGCATCTGCTGCACACGAACATTCTGCCGTAAAAACTTGACTTCGGGTGAGAGGCTACTCAGCCTCGAAATAGGGGACCGCCATCTGGGAATCCAGGCTTATCATGATCCGACGGACTTCACGGATAAAGGGATCAGGCAAATCACCTTTCAGGACGTGCGCAACGGCATCCAAGCACTCCAGCGAAGGCTGCAGTCCAACGATCAACGCGCCGTTGACACATCGTCCGATTATTGTTTGACGTACCGACGAAACCTGGCAATCCAGAAACTGCTTGTGGAAGAAGGGAACGCCGCATGTACCACCGGAAGCCTGTCGCAAATCCGATGATTCGCATTCGGGTTGCTTGATTGCGGCCGGCTGAGACTGCGCCCTGACTGCCCACAAAACCAGGATATTACTTCGAGGCCGCAAGAGCTGCAATGCGGATCACCCCGGTGCCCACAATCGACCGGCTAATTAAGTAAGGAATACTTCCCTTACTTGAATGCAATGCATAAAAATGCTACCATGTAGACATGAAAGCAACGATTACGAGCAAGGGGCAGATAACCATACCCGCCAGGGTGCGGCGCAGGCTCAATCTGAAAGCGGGCCAGGTTATGGAGTTTGACGAAGAGGCCCCCTATCTCAAGGCGACACGGATGTTCGATCCCGCCGAGATGTATGCGGCGATCGGATGCTGCAAGGACAAGGGCGTACCCGCCAGGTCGGCGCAGGAGTGGCTGAATAAGACCCGAGGCAAGGTCATACTGCCCGAGGACAGAGATGCGCACGGCGATTGATTCCTCCGTTCTGTGGAGCATCTTCAAGGGTGAGAGTGACGCAAGGGCGTGGGTGGATTTGCTGATGGCGGCGCGCCGCGAGTCGCGCCTAATCGTGTGCAGCATTGTTTTTGCCGAGATCGCTCCGCTCTTCGCCAGCCTGGAGGATCTCATCTCAAGGCTTGAGTCGCTCGGCATAGACTACGATTCGATCGCACCCGCGAGTGCATTCTCGGCGGGAGTGATTTTCAGAACCTATCGTCAGGAGGGGGGCCCCCGAAAACATCTGATTCCTGATTTTCTGGTTGGGGCGCACGCCCTCCTTCAGGCCGGTTGCCTCGCAGCCCGCGACCGCGGCTACCTGCGCCGTTACTTCCCGAAGCTCCGCATCATAACACCGGAACAGCCCTTGTGAGACCGGTGAAACCGGGGATGCAACCCTAATTGGATTTGCCTGTCTACCTGGATCGAAAAATCTTTTCAGCTTACACTCAATGCCATCACTGCAAAGTTTGAAGAAACCCGGTCGCCTATCGGGATACACTATAAGATCAATGCCAAAAGGAGGGCTGGATGGCGAAGCCGAAAGTGTTCGTTACCCGCGTCATTCTTGATCAAGGAATGAATCTCATCTCGGGATTCTGCGATGCCGACGTCTGGCCCGGGGAACTACCACCCAATCGCGAGGAGATTCTCGAGCGCGCTCGCGGCGTGGATGGGCTGCTCTGCCTGCTGACCGACAGGATCGATGGCGCGATAATGGATGCCGTCGGTCCCCAATTGAAGGTCATCAGCAATCATGCCGTCGGGTTCGACAACATCGCCGTTTCCGATGCCACCGCTCGAGGAATTCCTGTTGGTAATACGCCGGGCATTCTCACCGAAGCGACCGCCGACATTGCTTTCGCGCTTCTGATGGCCGCCGGACGTCGGGTTGTGGAAGGGGACCGGATCGTCCGCGGCGGCGGGTGGAAAACGTGGAGTCCCTCCTTTATGCTGGGGGCCGATTTCGTGGGGGCAACCCTGGGCCTCGTGGGCTTTGGACGCATCGGGCGAGCGGTCGCCCGCCGCGCTGCCGGCTTCGGCATGCGCATCCTCTATTTTGATCCCCAAACTACTGCCCCCGAAGCCGGCGTGGCCGCCGAGCCCGTCGAGTTGGATGCGCTTCTGCGCGAGGCGGATTTCGTTTCCATCCACACGCCACTCAACGATGATACCCGCCATCTCGTCGACGCCGCGTTCCTGGCAAAGATGAAGCCGACGGCGATCCTGGTGAACACCGCGCGCGGCCCGATCGTAGACCAGAAGGCTCTCTATGACACGCTCCAGTCCCGCCGCATTTTCGCCGCCGGCCTGGATGTCACAGATCCTGAACCCCTGCCGATTGACAGCCCGCTTCTCGAGCTGAACAACCTGGTCGTGTGTCCTCACATCGCCAGCGCCAGCTGGGCGACGCGCGCCAGGATGTCGCTGCTGGCCGCCGAGAACCTCATCGCCGGTCTAAAGGGCGAGCGCCTGCCCAATTGCGTCAATCCCGAGGTCTATTCTGCGATATTTCGAGGTTGAGTAGCCTGTCACCAAAATTACACTTGAGGGGAATGACAAGGCCGTCACGGAGGTCTTAACCTTCCGCTATTTCGAAAGTCCCTCCTTGTGCATTTTCCGATCTTATCCTGGATACCACGGCTGCATCAGACCTGGCTTTGTTATTAACATGGCCTTTTCCTGCTGTTAATCTTAAACTGGTTCAGATTGCTATTTTTTCTCGATGAGCGGGGGGAATTGGACCAGAATTTCTCCATAGATACAGCCCTTCCGGATTTCCACCCGCTCCAGGCGCACCTCCTGTGCTCTTCCCAGCCGTGCATTGGGTATGGATACAAATCTGAGATCGTAGGTGCCGCAAGGCACATCATTGACCGTAAATTTGCCGCTGGCATTTTCGAAGAACCGGGAATGGGATCGGGCGAAGGGCACCCCTGAGGGGATCAAAAGCAACCAGAACCTTATCGCCGGACGGCCTGAGTCGCCGAACACCCGCCCGAAGATACCGCCTTCGGGGCGCCTCATCAATATCTCGATGCCGGAGAGGGCAGGCTTGTTGTTGTTGAAAGTGAGCCGTTGCACCAGGTAGCCTGCTTTGGAAACATCGATCTTCGTCACAGGCATATCCCCGAGCATTACCGAGAATCTGCCGGCTTCATCGCTGTCTGCGTATGCCGTTATGCTTTCCATCGCGCCTGTAACCTTGATTTTTGCTCCGGAGATGATCTCGCCGGATTCGCCAGCGACGCTTCCATGGAACGTCTCTCCATCATCGAGGACAACCGTGGAAGGCGGGGCAATCGGGTCCAGAATAATGGTTCGGACGTGGTAGCATTCTGCCATCATCCTGCACTTGAAAGGGGCTGTCGTTGGAGGCACGGCGAATTTGACGATCCCATGCTCGTCGCTCGAGGTGCTGCCGGGGGTGCCTTCACCCTCAGGCGCCGCCTGCACGCCGGGAAGAATCGCGCCTCGACGGTTTTTTACCAGGAAAGAGAACACCAGTGCCTCCGCCAGATGAAAATCAATCCGCTGGCAGCCATCAGCTTTTAAGATGACGGTCTCGCTTTCCGGGAGGTGTCGCTGAGACCGTGCACTGACGCTTATTCCGGGGCCCTCAGGCAGCTCACCAATGGTATATCTTCCGGCGGGATCCGCAATCCCAACCGGCGGCGAGAAGCCAAAGGCGTCGAGAAGGCCAGCTGGGGGCAGAGACATAACAAACACGGAAACCGCAGCGCCCGCGATCGCATGCCCTTTTTCGTCAAAAACATGACCATTAACGCACCCAGGAGCCGGCAGAAGATGGTAGTTTTTCACGACGGTTTTCTGATATGAGAAGTCGATCAAATCCTTTTTCCGGGTGTGCTTTTCCTTCCGAATAGAGACGAACGCCTGGATGGCCGTACTCAGGCGAATTGTGAATCGTCCCTCAAAATCGCAAGCCTGGGAGGATATTGGCGCTGGCCACTCATATGCCGGCGGTTCCGGCCATGAGCTGTGCAGTGAAACGATTGCGCCGGGCAACGGGTCCTCCCGCTCGGTCATGACTTTCCCGGTCAGCAGATATTCCGTGCCCTGTTCATGATCCTGCAGGGTTGCCTCGTCTATTGGAACGTAAACCGGAGCATATTTCCATCCGGCCAACTGTGGAGGACGCGTTTCTGCGCTATCTGGCGGAGCGCTGGAACGATCAAGGGCAAGATCCCTGCGGTCTACTGTCCGGCTTGCAGACGGATCGATGGATCGCCTGCTTACCAGCCACAGCAGGCAGATGATGAACGGCAACAGCAGCCAAAACCAGCGCTTCCTGTCACGTAGCATCCGATTCGCCCTGAACCAATAGTAGATCTTGTAGTTTTGAATGATACACCCGTCGACCTGGTTCGAACGGGTATATAGCTATATAAACGTAAAATGCGGGCAATCGGCTGAGAAAAATCAAATGAGTTCCGTCCAAGGGAAATGACCGGAAGATCGGCGGGAGGCTCGCGGTTGTCAGCGGTGGCCAACGAGATCTCATCTAATCTCGACGTTGTGTGGATTATCAGCGAAATTGTATGTTAAGTTTAAGAGTAAGTCATTTTCGTGATTCGCAGCCGGCAGGCCCACACATCAGCCTCGCAAGGAGGTTATCCCATGAATACCATACGGCCCCATGTTCGCGGCACCGCCCTGTTAGTCTTCATCATCACGCTTTGCTTCGCCATTCCGAAGGCAACGGCGGACATCCGGGAGGATTTCTCTTTTTGGATCACGCTCGAATCCGTTGAAAAGATAGGCGAGGGAACCAGTGCTTTGACGGGCAGGGTGGCCGGTCTGCCGGTAAGGATATTATTGAACAATGCAACGACGGTTCATGATGCGGCGGGACAGCCTGTCGATCCCTATGCGATCGGAGTCGGCGCCATCGTCCTTGTCAGGGCGGACTGGGGCAGGGAGGGCCTCGTCGCCAGGGCAATCTCCGTCAGCAATGAGGACGAGATGGTGATGACCGGTGTTCTGGAGTTCGCCTCTGCGGACCGGATCCGCGTGTCGAATACCGATCTGCGGCGCAGCGAACTTACTTCGCTGGATCCCTCGGCCAGTCCCGGGCAACTTGTCGTAGCCCACATCCGCTTTGATCCTGATGGAGGAATGACGGCGATCAGCTTACAGGCGCAACCCAGCCTGCGGCTATACGGCAGAATCACCAGAGTCCAGAAGACCGGGGCATCTGAGGGTATCGTGCAGGTCGCATCGAAGAGTGTCAGGGTTACACAATCTTCGGCTTTGCTGGCAGCAGGGGACGTGAAGCTGTCTTTCGACGATCTCAAGGAGGGGCAGTATGTGGACTTGTCGGGAGAGATCAACAACGGCCTGGTGACCGCCCGGAAAATCCTGGTCTCGAATCCTCAGGAAGTGATCATCTTCGGCAAAATCACTGCATTTAACTCAAGATCCGTCTCCGTTAAGGGCGAAGAGGGGGTTTGCATTGTCAGGATGGATCCGCACACTGAAGTTCTCGGCACCCTTGCCTTGAATGCCCCGGTCGGCATAAGGACCGTGTTGCAGGGCGACAGTTCCCTGCTGGCTGCCAGAATCATGGTGTCCGAACGAGGTGCCGGCATTAGCAGCGTTCGTGGAGTCATTGCCAGCCTCGGCAATGGCTTCTTCATGGTGGGTGCCGTCAAAGTATCGGTCAATGCCCAGACCGTCATCATCTCCAAGGAAGGGACGCTGAGCTTCGCCGAACTGAAGGTCGGCGATCAGGTAGCCGCAGTCGGCAGCAAACAGAGCGATGGTTCTTTGCTCGCAGCCAAAGTCGAGGTGTCCAGGCCCCAGCCGGTCTTCAGCAACGTTCAGGGCACGATCACCAGCCTGGGCAACTCCTTCTTCATGGTGGGCGCCGTTAAGGTGTCGGTCGGCACACAGACCGTCATTGTTTCCAAGGGCAGAACTTTGAGCTTCTCCGACTTGAAGGCAGGCGATCAGGTATATGCCGCCGGCATCAAACAGGCGGACGGTTCGCTGCTCGCCGCCAAGATCGAGGTGTTCACGCCGGCGCCGGTTGTCAGCACTGTTCGGGGAGTGATTGTCAGCCTCGACAATGGCTTCTTCATGGTTGGGGCCGTCAAAGTGTCGATCAATGCACAGACCGTCATTGTATCCAAAGGCAAGACCTTGAGCTTCGCCGATCTGAAAGTCGGCGACCAGGTTGCTGCTGTCGGAAGCAAGCAGCCCGACGGTTCTCTCGTGGCGACCAAGATCGAAGTGGCTGTGCCTCAGCCGGCCGTCAGTACCATTCAGGGCACGATCACCGGCCTCGGCAACTCATTCTTTATAGTGGGCAGCCTACAGGTCAACGTCAGCGCGCAGACCGTCATCGTGTCCAAAGGGAAGGCACTGAGCTTCGCTGACCTGAAGATTGGAGATCAGATCTTTGCTGCGGGCAATAGGCAGGCTGATGGCTCTCTCCTGGCGCTCAAAATTGAAGTGGCCACGCCCAAGCGCTGATAGGCGGAGGAATTCATTATTTTCTGTCGTGAAATCCGCTCAGCCCTTCGTGCAAGCCCTGCAGGGGCGGGAAGAGAATAGGCCCCGGCGCGGCTTTCGGCTTGAACCGGAAATCGATGTCGTCATCCCCGCAATAGCCAACTCCCGGGAAATCGAAGTCCGGACCGGCAGCCAGGACGGCTTGCTTGCCATCGGCGCTCAATACTCCAACCGTTGCCTTGACGGCGGATGCCTTGCGCCCGGAGGTGAAGATGACTTCGAATTCGCCGCTTTCGTAAAGCGCGAGGGCAAAATTAAAACCGGCATTGGCAAAAGTGTCGGGAGCCGGCACGACACTCATCCAGTAGATAAGATGAATTCGGTTCGGCGCCATTCCCATGGTCGCCGTCCAGACGGTGTTGGCCCATTGGGCGTGCCCTGCCTCCATTCGCAGGTCGGTCCAGAACGCGAAGATGCTGTTGCACGGCGCCGCGGCGGCCGGCAGAGTGGTGTTGGCGGCGACGCTCGTGCGCGCTTCGCGATCGAAAGTGATATAGCCGTTGTCGCTGATGAAATATCCGCTCACGTCCTTCCCGAAAAACTTCCACGGAAACGGCAGCGCCTGCCACGCGGACAGCTCGTTGTCCTTGGGAGGGCTGAACGCCTGCTGAGCGCTCTGACGGAATGAGAACAGGAAATCGTGGTCACCAACGGATCGTGCAAATTCGTAAGTCTGGCCATAAAGCCCGGCGGCGCTTAACACGATAAGGATTCCCGCACAAGCGATCTTTTTCATTCCTGCTCCTTTCTTCAGCCTACGTCCAATAGAAAACGGGGACACAGCAGTCCGGCGCCAGGTTCGCCCAGCGCAATGCGGTCTCGGGAAGGAAATAGAATACGATGCAAAGCATGATGTAGACAGCCAAAAGCTGTACGCCCTCCATCCAATTGGACTCCCCATCACGCGCAATCTCGTTGGTAATGATCACTGCCAGGAAGATGGCAAGCACTTCCGCCGGAGTGAAAACCAGGTTCATCGGTTCCGGCCCCACAAAAAGACTGGCCACAACAAGAACAGGGGCCACGAAAAGAGCGATCTGGATGCTGCTGCCGATGGCGACACCCAGACTGAGGTCCATACGGTCCTTTGCGGCCAGGACCACCGCCGTGCTGTGTTCGGCGGCGTTACCGATGATCGCCACGATCACCAGGCCGACAAAAAGGCTGTTCAGACCGAAGGCATGCGCGGCCATTTCCACCGAGCCGACGAGGATTTCACTCATCCAGGCGATCAGCGCAGTGACCAGACCCAGCAAGAGCAGGCTCTTGCGGAGAGGCCATGCCGAATGCTTCTCATCCGCCACGGTGGCGCCCTCGCCCCGGTGGCCGGCAAAGAAGTGCTTATGGGTGCGCAGGCCGAAAATGAGCGACAGCCCGTACGTAATCAGCAGCACAACCGCAAACTCCAGGCTCAGATCCGCCTCGGCTACCCGCCCTTGCGGTCCGGCGAGCCAGTGAAATGCCGCCGGCAGGATCAACCCGATGGTGGCCAGCGTCATCATGGTTGCCTGGATCCGGGCGCCGCCGGCATGGAAAGCCTGCGTCTTGTGCTTGAAGCCGCCGGCCAGAAAGGCGGCTCCCATAACCAGCAGAATGTTGCCGATAATGGACCCGGTCAGCGAAGCCTTGACGACATCGTAGAGCCCGGCGCGCAAGGCGACAAGAGCAATGATCAGCTCCGCTGCGTTGCCGAAAGTGGCGTTGAGGAGCCCGCCGACGCCTTCACCGGCGCGCGCCGCCAGGTGTTCCGTGGCTTTTCCCATCCAGCCGGCGAGAGGGATGATGGCGAGACAAGCTGCAAGAAAAATAGTCCCATGCCAATCGCGGCCGATGAATTCCAGCGCCACGGTGATGGGGAGGAAAACCAGCAACCAGTCGAGTCTGGGCTTGAGCCACGAGCGCTTCATGCGTGTCTGTCTCCCGTAGAGCGATGAAAAAGCCTGAGCCCGCCTGGGCTCAACGCAACTTCAGGCGATGGATGACCATCTTCTCAGGGTATAGCCGAACCGGTTGATTGCGCCTGTCAAATCCCATCTCGGGCTGTTCAGCGAGCCAGAAGGCGCCCTCACCGCAAGCGATTGCATTGACAGGGTAGTTCAGCGGTTCAAAGCTTCGTACCTTCCCCGACTGGGTATCTATTCTCAGAATGACGCTGAGACGAGGCCGTGTCTTGTCGAACCCGTACCAGTTGTCCAGCGGCTTGCCGTCCGCGCCCAGCTTTACTTTTTCGATGGTTCCCGTGCCCACAAGATCGGCGCCATCAAAGTCCAGACCGCCTACGCCGTAGATCCGGTATCCCTCCAATTGAACGTTCATCGCCGCGCCCGCCTCGCCGGTCTCCGGGTTGACCTTCTGGATGCCGAGGTGGCTGGCAACGAACAGCGCGCCCTCGCGGAATGCGATGCCACGGGCGCCATACACCTTGCTGATCTTGTTCGCAGCGGTCTCGACGGCGAGCCCCCATTCCTCCTTCCTGAGGTCGAACCGCAGGATGCCCTGCCCTGCGGTCCAGCCGTAGGGGAGGAGGTAAAGGATGTTCCCGTCGCTGGCAAGATCAACATAGATATCCGTGCCCTTTACCGCAATCGTCCGTTGCGTCTTGCCCGTCGCCGGGTCCAATGCATACAAAGTGTTCTTGTGCAGGCAATAGAGCACGCTCCCGACCCGGCACAGGCCGCTCAGACGATCATCCACCGGCGCTTTGAAAACCGAGCTCGTGCCGGCCTTTGAAATACTTGCGGGGCGCGGGGCGCGGGCATCCCATTCTTTGTCGGCCCGGTAGAGTGCGAACCGTGTCAGCGCGGTTTCCATCTGATGCAGAAAAGGTGCGGTTTCAGCATAGCCGCTCCAGCGGAAGATATTTTCCTCTTTCGCGCTGAGAATGAGCATGCTGGGATAGGCGGAGACGGAGAACCTCTTGGCGAGCTCTGGCGTGACGTCTCGGTCCACGACTACGCAATTGAACTTCCCCGCTAATTCGAGCAATTCCGGTTGGGAGAAAGAACCTTTCTCCAGCCTGGCGCACCACGTTCACGTCGCATACGTGAAATAGGCAAAGATGGGCTTGCCGTTCCGGCGGGCGAGGTTCAGGGCTTCCGCGTAAGAGTAGGAGAAGGGAACTTTCCCCAGGACGCGATGTGGTTCCTTCGCCGGCTCCTGCACAGAAGGCTGCTGGTGATCAGCGCTTGTCGCGGCTGACCCGGCGGAGTTGAAACAGAGGCCACAGCCCAGCAACAGGATTGCCGGATACATCTTCAGTCGCATGACATCCCTTTCCCGGCCGAATCTGGTTCGAGCCGCTGATGGCGCCCCTATTGTAGCGTTTCCCGATACACGATCTGAATCGAATTCTGTTTTTTTGGAACTGAAGATAAAACTCAGCTTGCTCAGCTCGTATCTGTTGCGAGATGCCTTCCGAGCCCTCGCGGCAAAGCCCTGGAGGGGCGGAAAGATAGTAGCCGGGGGCGCAAGCCCCCGGATAGGATGTTGCATTGAAGGAGCCCTGGTAGGGGCGAAAGAGCATTGTATGTACCCTCGTTCTCTCGCCCCTCCAGGGCTCCGAGATGCTCTCCCATCCGACCCCGGGCTTGCGCCCGGGGCGACTCTCTGGCCGCCCCTGCGGGGCTGGGCTGGAGGGCGGAGCGAATTTCACGATTGAGTCCAGCTCGCCGACCTTAGGGGCGAAGGGCAAAGTGGTCAAGGGACATGGGAAAACCGGGGACCAAAATCAGGGCTGATCGCAGATCTTGCCCTTGAAACTTCGAATGAGGGCATCCAGCAGCCCTTCTACTGTGAAGTACTCTGTTGCAAGGAGGTCCTTGAGCCATGATCCTAATGTCCTTTGGCTCCTTGAACCGACTCGAACAAACGCAGCCCGATCCTTATTATTTTCAATCAGTTGTGTAATTTCCGAGACGTGCTATACTGGCCCGGTTCCCCGGTCCCGCATGACCGGGAATGATAGAGCAGCCAATTCATGTTATGGAATACCGGACAGGAACGGCACATACCGTGAGAGTCGTGACCCGCGAGTCTCGCATCATGCAGGGAACTGCACCTTATGAGAAAAACGAAAATTGTCTGCACGATTGGTCCGGCCAGCCGCAGTCAGGAAAAGCTGGAGGCGCTCATCCTCGCCGGAATGGATGTAGCCCGCCTGAACTTCTCCCACGGGACCCATGAAGAGCATGGTCAGGTAATCCGTTCTGTGCGGGAAATCAGCGCGCGCCTGGGGCGCTCTGTGGCGATTCTGCAGGATTTGTGCGGCCCCAAGATCCGCACCGGCGCGCTGCAGGGCGGCGCCGGGGTGAACCTGGCAGCGGAGGCGGAGATCACCATAACCACCCTGCCCGTGTTGGGAAATGCCTCGCTGATTGCAACCACTTACTCCAGCCTTCCCGCGGATGTCCGACCCGGCGACCGCATCCTTCTTGCCGACGGAATGATGGAGCTGCAGGTGCTCGCCACCGACTCGACTTCGGTGCGCTGCCGCGTTGTGCATGGAGGTCTCCTTGGAGAGCACAAGGGCATGAATTTGCCCGGAGTGCCCTTGAGCACACCCGCCGTTACCGAGAAGGACCTTGCCGACCTCGATTTTGGCGTGGCTCACGGCGTGGATTATGCGGCCATCAGTTTTGTGCGCCAAGCGGATGATTTACTGCAGGTGCGGCATCTGCTCCAGGAGCGCCAGGCAGATATCCCGATTATCGCTAAGATAGAAAAACCGGAGGCGGTGCAAAACCTGGATGCAATCCTGGCAGCGTGCGATGGCGTCATGGTGGCACGTGGAGACCTCGGAGTAGAGGTGAACCCGGAAAAGGTTCCCATTTTACAGAAGCAGATCATCGAGGCGGCCAATTGCCGCGGTGTGCTTGTTATTACCGCCACTCAGATGCTGGAATCGATGATAACCAATCCCCGTCCCACGCGCGCGGAAGCAAGCGACGTGGCCAACGCTATCCTGGACGGCACCGATGCCGTCATGTTGTCTGCCGAAACATCCATAGGGCAATTTCCCCTGGAAGCCTTGAAGATGATGGTGCGCATCGCCCTGGAAGCGGAAGCCAGCGGCCGGGGGAGTGCCGCAGCAGAGCAGAAACGCTGCCGGTATCCCCAGGCGATTGCGCACGCGGCGTGCACGATCGCCGGGGACCTTGAGCTCAAGGTGATCTGTGCCTTTACCCAATCGGGCCATACCGCACGCCTGGTTTCCAAGGAACGGCCCGGCGTGCCTATCCTGGCCTTCACGCACACTCCGCTCGTCTTCAACCGTGTGGCTCTCTATTGGGGCGTATCGCCCCTGCTGGTGGGCTTTGCCGGCAGTGCCGAGGATCTGTTCCAATGCGTTGAGGCGGAGCTCCTCACTCGACGCCTGGCAGCGGTTGGCGATTCCGTGGTCGTTCTCGGCGGTATGCCCCTGGCCATTGGAGGGGCAACCAATTTCCTGCGCATCCTGCGCGTGGGCGACGGCAGATGACACCACGGATCAGGTGATTACAGGCGGCATCGCGTTCCCATTGCATCGACTCGGATACCTCAGCATGGTTCCGGATCCATGGGCATGCCCGGGCCATCATTCACCCTTTGCCTGAATGGCGCTTGCTAGAGAGCGGCTGAAATCACAACTGCGGCGAAACGCAGGATGGTCAGCGCCAAGAGGCACCTGTCTCTGCAGATTCCAAGCTGTTCTCGGGTTGCTTATTGGAAAAGAAGAGGGTAATAATCAGGCTTCCGGGGTTCATGGGAGCCCTGCTTTCGTATCTACTGCCTGAAACAAATCCGGCGTCGGTCCGATCCCGGATATCTCGTTGCGCGGAGGCCTATGATGTTGATCCCACTGCGTTTCATCGGTCTTGTCTCTGGTACTGCTGCCATCCTAATCCTGTTGATCAACTCAGCCAGCCATGTTTCGGCATGGGAGTATCCTCAGTTGACCACTCGCAGTGCAGAACAGGCAGGGCCGGCATCGGGCGTTGCCGTGCCAATGCCGCACATCCTGACTCCGCGCGAACAAGCCAACGTTTATAACAACTCGCTGAAGATCCGGCTCGAGCAGATTGTTCCTCAGATCATGCGCGAAGAGGGCATCGACTTGTGGCTCGTGATCTGTCGCGAAAACAACGAGGACCCGGTCTACTTTTCCCTGGTGCCCTTCACTACGCTGTATGCAAGCCGGTTGCAGATTCTCGTCTTTCATGATCGCGGACCCTCGGGTTTCGAACGTTTCTCGGTGAATTTCCGGCAGATGGGCGAGTGGTACAAAAGCGTCTGGGACCCTGCGAAGACGGACCAGTGGACCCGCTTGGCCGAGGTCATTAAGGAGCGCAATCCGAAAGTCATCGGCATCAATGAATCGGAGATGGACAACTACGGCGACGGGCTGACCTCGTCCTTGAAGGCCGGCCTGGTGTCGGCCATCGGCCCCGAGTACGCGAAGCGATTACAATCGGCCGCGCGGGTTGCCGTGCGGGTACTGGAACGGCGCACGGCCGAGGAGCTTGAAGTGTATCCACAGATTGTCGCGATTGCCCACGCCATCATCGCCGAGGCCTTTTCGAACCAGGTGATTACGCCGGGGGTGACGACCACGGAGGACGTGGTGTGGTGGATGCGTGAGCGTTCGCGACGACTGGGATTCACCAATTGGTTCCAGCCCTCGGTCTCCATTCAGCGCCCGAAGGACAGCCCGTTCAAGACCAGCCAGGTGATCCACCGGGGCGACCTTTTGCACTGCGACTTCGGCATCGTGTACCTGAAGCTCTGCACCGATACGCAGCAACAGGCTTACATCCTCAAAGAAGGGGAGATCGACGCTCCCCCAGGGCTCCGCAGCGCGATGGCCCAATGCAATCGGCTGCAGGACATCCATATGGAGGAGATGAAGGTGGGCCGCACCGGGAACCAGGTTCTCTCCTCGGCGCTGAAGCGTGCCAGGGACGAAGGGCTGAAGCCCAGCATCTATTCACACCCGCTCGGAGTCCACGGTCATGCGGCGGGTGCGCCGGTAGGTCTGACCGACAAACAGGACGGCGTGCCGGGCGACGGCGACTACCCGATTTTCGCCGATACCGTTATCTCCATCGAGCTGAATAATCGTGCGAGCGTCCCCGAGTGGGGCAACCAGGAGGTGCGCATTGCATTGGAGCAGGACGCAGTAGTCTCACCAGGCCGCACGTACTTTCTGGACAAGCGGCAGACCGCACTCCACCTGATTCGATAGGTTGGAATTTCGGGGACAGGCGCCATAACCTCGAACCTCTCGAACAAACCTGCCTTTGTGCACTCTGGAATTTCCAGGTTACGGCGCCTGCCGCCCCTCTCATTGTTTGGATTTCGACGGAGTGTGATCCCCTCGGCGCATGGGATGGCGGCCTCACGCCCCAGCACTCCCGGGCAGAGGCGTGCCAAAAATCCTAGCTCGAACGCCTGAGCCTCTGTATAATAGATCCAGACGATCGATGCGGAAGCTGCGGAGCGGCTCGCCGAAGTCGACACAACATCTTATCTCCGAACCTGATCGGCGGCCGCACCAAAGACTGGCATTCAAAGCGCCGTCAATTCCGACTATCACCCACGGAATCCTTGAACCACATTTAATCAGAAGCACCGTTTTTTACGGGAGTGTCTTTTGGGTCAGGCTCGAAAGCATTGGCGATCGGTTTCAGACCTGGACATGCGATAGTTTTGTCAAGCAAGCGGCAGGAAACAGCAAATGCGCTCCTTCTCATTTTCAGAGTAATCGTGAACGAGGAACCATAAAAGTCTCTCCCAAGGGGAGAAAAATGAAGGCAATGCTTTCACGGCATAACGTAATGGCGCACGGATCATTGAAGGAGGCGCTTCGCTCCCGCGGCACAGCGTTTGTTGCGGAGTTGGATACATAGGTGACTGCTTATGAGAGTTCTCGGCTCAAGGGGATCAGGATAGGGCTTGGCAGTGGTTTCTGGCCTCAAGCTTTTCCATTTTGGGAGGATTTTATGAAACAAAGGACTCTGATCTTCGTTTTCGTCACTTTTCTCGCAATTCTGGCATGGGCGCCCCAAGCAAGTCTGGCGCAGACACCAATCCCGTCGCCAGTTCTTACGTTCTTGGGAACCAATGACTATATTGGCTCCGACGGGAATCCTTACACAAGCTATAATCTCAGTGTCAGCAACTGGCAATTCTTTCCGGCCTACTTGTTCGAGCCGGCCCCCAGCCTTCCGCCTTGCGGTTTAAATCGCAATGCTTCGCGCACATGGGTATATATATACAAAGCGGATGGTACTTACATTTACGGATTCTGTGCACTCAAAAACCCGCAGGATCTGACGGCAATCTGGTTCGGCCTTCTGAAAGGCACGCCTCCGCCGGCGGAGGTCTACATTACGCTATGGGATCGGATTACTGATAAAACGTGGACATCTAACACGGTCCCGATTTCTGATGCCAGCCCAAACGGCTACCCCCCTGTCTCGCTGCCTTTAGACAAAGACGGCGGCACGAACCTATATGAATTCGCCGACAACCTTTTCAACTACAAGGTAATATACCCAGCGTTCACCCCACCGGCTTATGACGTTTATCTGGTAGTGCAACCTATCCTAATATCGCAGGATGAACTCGACGCACTTGTTGTTGGGACCGCTTTCGCGGGAGTTCGAATCGTCCCCTACGGTGGGTTGGAGGGCTTCGGAGTCCTCTTTCGGGTTACGTGTGAAAATTCGGCTGGCACTCCTATCCCTTGCCCGGCTCCGGGAGGCACTTATGAAGTCAAGACCAGCTGGGGGCCTACCGGTCAGGTCATTGTCGCTCCGGCTTTTTTGAGGGCCCCCGAGGGCACGAATGATTGGGAGAACATCTTCACCAACTACTATGAGGATAGAATCGATCCTACAGGCGCAGGCCGTGCCTGTTGTCGCTATTCTGACTTCGTGTTCGTCGATGGAGGAAGTGCCATGGCTGGCGCCTCGCCCCCGACTATCAGGATCACCACACCGCAGAACGGCGCAACGTACGCAGTCAACCAGAAAGTCGCGGCTAATTATGTCTGCAGCGGTTCGTATCTAAAGTCTTGCCTCGGTTCCGTACTTTCAGGCAGGCCTATCGATACCTCGTCACCGGGCACCAAGACCTTTGAGGTCAATGCAACTGTTACCTCCGGCCCGACGGCGGTTCAAGTCGTGACGTACTATGTCGGGGCCTTCGACCTTCGCCTGCTCTATAACCCGAGCATATCAATAAAGAGCGGATGGCCTATCCTAATAATGCTGGAACTCCGTGATGCCGCTGGCAAGAACATGTCGTCATCGAAAATCAGATTAAAAGCTGTAAGGATTGTACGGGCGAGTTCGAACGCAGGAGGCACACCGCAGCCTTGGGGCTTCGCCAAATCGTGCAAGGACTTCCTATATATTCCATGGCCGGCCAAAGGATGGTACGTTTTCCTTCTGGACACCCGGGGACTCGGGGCCGGGTCGTATTTACTACAATTTACCGTCTCGGCGGATTCGGGGTCCACTTACTCTGCGCCTTTCAAAATAAAGTGAGTGGGATTGAAAGTGGCAGACCCTTTTGAGTGGCGGGTCACCCGCGCGAGGGGTCTGTCTCTGGAAACGCAGTTGGCCGCAAGATTCGCAACGGGGTTTCTGGGGATATCCAAGGCTGAGGGGAGCCCAGTTTATTGCACCTTGCCACCCTGGGACCAGTGCATGGATTCCGTATAGATCGAGTTCAGGTCCGCACGCTGCAGGACATTGGCTGCCCCGGGCTCCTTGCGGATCTCTTCGAGGAGACGAACGGTCTCGCGGTAATGGCTTGCAGCCTCTGTGCCTTTGCCCGTCATGCGAAGGAGTGTCGCCATCAGGTAGTGAGTCCTTGCCAGCGTTGCTCGCAGCCCCAGCTTTTCACCGCTGGCCAAGGCACGTCCGAGCTCCTGCTGGGCGCGGGCATAATCCTTGACATTCATCAAGGCTTCGGCCCTGTAAACGGAGCACTCTGCCACGAGGTACTTCCAGCCCAGGGAATCCGCTTCGCGCGACAATTCCTCGAGCTCCTTGACGGCCGCCTGAGTGTGGCCTTCTTTTACAGCCAACCTCGCCAGATCGAATCGGCAATGCAAGACCTTGCCCCGGTCCCCGGCCCGTGAGGCGGTCTGCAAAGCCCGCTGATAGAGATCGCGGGCCGATTTGTAGTCTCCCCGGATGAAAGGAACGTCGCCTTGATAATTGAGAATCTGGGCAACAAAGGCATCGTTCTTGAGTTCTCGGGTCAGACTCATCGCTTCGTCCAGGCACTTTTGCGCCTCGTCACTCCGTCCCGCCTGTATCAGCGCGTCCCCGTAACTGCTAAGGATCTCCACCATCCAGAAGCTGCGATCTCCGAGCTCCTGAAAAGTCTTCAGCGCATCCTGCTTGGAGCTGACCGCTGCGCCGTACCGCCCCTGGTATAGGAAGAGGGTTCCGATGCTGGACGATTCTATGGCCGTTCCGCGCTTGTCACCGGTGCCCCGGTAGAGTTCCAGGGCGCGAAGGTAGTAAGACAGGGCCCGGTCATACAGGCCCATATTGGCGTTGGTCTCCGCCAGGTTATGCACCGTTTCCGCGATCTCGTCGGGGTGCTTGCTCTTCTCGCGCAACTGAAGAGCCTGCTGAAAATAGGTGGCTGCGTCTTCATACTGCCCTTTAACGAAGTAGCTGCTCCCAATGTTGTTCAGACATAAACCCTGATACTCTTCGTTGCCCAATTCCCGCTGGATCTTGAGCGCTTCCTTGATCAGGATCAACGCCTGATCGTGCTGGCCGCGGTCGTGGTAGAAACCGCCTAAATTAATCAGGGTTTCACCCAGGCCTACCCTGTCTCCAATCTCTCTCTCGAGTTGCAGCGCCTCCTCGTAGCTCTTCAGGGCAAGATCCGGCCTGCCGAGGCGCTCCTGGATCTGGGCGATCGGATCCAGGCTCGCAGCTATGCCTCGCTTGTCGCCCAGGCGGCGCTTGATGGCCAGCGATTCCTGGTAATTGCGCAGCGCCTCGTCATCCTTGTTGAGCAGCCGGTAGGCGATAGCGATGGCCTGGAGGACTGCTGCTTTCCCTTCTTCGTTTTCAAGCTGGATGGCCAGCGTCAGGGCGCGGTTCAGATAATCGAGACCCCCCTGGGGATTCCCGCTCTTGTTTTCAACTCGACCCCTGGCCAGCAGGGCGTCCACTGATTTCGGATCACGCTCCAGAACCCTGCTGTAGTGCTCGCGAGCTTTGTCGAACAAGCCCGCCTGTTCGTTAAGCTGCGCGAGGTTGAACTGGATCTCAGCATCCTCGGGAAGCGCCTTGGCCAGTTTCTCGTAGGATTCAATGGCCTTTGCGTAATCCATCTTGACCTGCGCATAGCCGGCGAGGATCCGGGTTTTCTCATGCAGCGGAAGCTTGTCGCTCAAGTCCACAGCCTTGCGCGACGCTTGTTCCGCCTCGTTGTCATACCCGAGTCTGGCAAGGGTTTGACCCAGTTTGGCATATGCCAGTGCGAACTCCGGATCCTCCTTGGTGGCGGCCTGGAACTGCTTTTGCGCCTCGAGATTCTTCCCCTGACGCAACAGCTGAAGACCTTCGTTATAATTGCGGAGCGCCAGCAGAGACTTGGAGGTAGGCATAAACGACTGCGCCTGCAGTTCTTTCACGGCAGACTCCGACAGGGAGAGGTTCTCGCGAATCGCTTGCGCCAGACGGTCTACTGCTGCCGGCAATGCTCCCTGGTTGGGCGCCTCCGTTTTTAATGCCGCCGTCCGTTCCTGTTTAAGGTCGTACAATGTGGCGTCAATGCGAACCTGTTCCCCCATCCTCGCAAATTGCCCCCAGACCACCGTCTGCGCGTTGCTGAATTCCGCCAGGCGGCGCAAGGTTCTGGCATCCAAATTTGTATCCGCCGTGATGCGAAGATCCTGCAGAACCTGGTGCAGCCGTTCGGAAGAAACCATCCGAAGAGAAGACGACTGTCCCACGTCCGTACTTAGCCACTCGGCCAGGCTCGATCCGAGCCAGTCCAGAGATGGGTCACCGGAGGCGTTGCGAAAGGGGATGATGGCCAGCGAGACGACAGGACCCGCGGGCGTCGGCTTGACCGCTGTGCTGAATATTTTCCCGCGGAACACGAGGCCGACGATCAGGATCAACACGAGGGCCAATCCCGATGCGATCCATTTCATTGGGAACTGCCGTACCGTCTGGAACCAGGGCTGGCGTAGAGTGGTGATATCCGTGCGCGGGCCGTGCCGCGCTTCAAGATCCCGTGCAATTTCCTGCGCGCTTGCGTAGCGCCGCTGCGTGTCAATTTCCAGGCACCGGACCACGATATCATTGATGTACTTTGGTATCGTAGGATCCAGCTCGATCGGGGGGCGAGCGGGTTGCTGTGTGCGTTTTAGCAGCATCCCATAGGGGGTCGAGGCTTCATAGGGAGACTGGCCGGTTAGCAACTCGTAGAAGATGATGCCGAGCGAGAACAGGTCCGACCTCGCATCGACCTCCTCGCCCTTGGCTTGCTCCGGTGACATGTATGCCGGAGTGCCAACCAACGTGCCGATTTGCGTGAGGCCGCTCGTATCCTTCGAGTGGGCGATTCCAAAATCCATGACCGCCACCCGGCCGTGCTTGTCCATCATGATGTTCTGGGGTTTGAGGTCCCTGTGGATCACACCTTCCGCATGTGCGGCTTCCAGGCCGTGACAGACCTGCTCGATAATCCCGGCAGCTTCTTCCGGCGGCAACTTCCCGCGCTCGGCCCGAATGTTTTTCAGATCCCGGCCGTCAATATACTCCATGGAAATGAACTTCGTGCCTTCGGCTTCCCCCAGGTCGAAGATGCGAATCACATTTTTGTGGGTGATCTGCCGCGCCAGGATCAATTCCTGCTTAAATCGCCGTGTGAGGTCCGGATGCCCGGCCAGATCTGGGCGAATGACTTTCAGCGCAACCTCCCGGTCGACCTCGCGATCTCGAGCTTTATAAACCGCGCCCATCCCACCCTGACCGAGCATTTGCAGGATCTCATAACGCCCGCCTAGAACGTGTCCTGGCTGCAGCGCATGGGCGGGGCCGGAGATGCCTGTCTCGGGCTCAGTGTGTGTGCGGAGGTCACAAGCGCCCATATCGATAGTGGCTGTGGGTGCGCTTCCAGGGTCAAGAGGGGTGCTACATTTCGGGCATCGAATTGAGCCAGCGGGCGTGGCAACGTGACACTCAGGGCACTCCATAATCCAGTGCTTCCCCGGAAATCACTGCTTTGCCATAGCATAAGTCCTTGGGCAACTGCAATTCAAGCAACTTCAATGTTTAGGCTCCATTCTCCTTTTCCTCGAATAGCGGCACGATTTGGAACCGGCCCACGTCTACCAGCCCCTTGTCGGTGATCTTGAGCGCTGGTATTACGGGCAGGGCCAGAAAGGAGATGGCCGTGAACGGGTCGCGCAGATGGGAACCGAGCTGATGTGCGGCACGGATAAGGTTTTCCATCTGATCGCGCACCGCTTCGATCGGCTGATCGCTCATCAGTCCGGCGATGGGCAAAGGAAGCCTGGCCACGACACGGTCGCCTTCGACGGCAGCCATGCCGCCACGCATATCCGCAACGGCGTGTGCCGCAGTCATCATAGCAGCATCATCCACGCCCACGACGACGATGTTGTGGCTGTCATGGGCAATGGTCGAAGCGATTGCGCCGCGTCGCAGCCCTATCCCTCGCACCAGTCCCAATCCGAAGTTTCCGGTAGCCAGGTGCCGCTCGATGACGGCAATCTTGGCCACATCATGGCCCGGATCACTGACCACCTCTCCCGCCCTGATGGTCAGATCTTCCACCAGATGTTCCGTGATCAGCTGGTCGGGAATCACGCCAATAACGCGCCCGCGCCGCCCCTGCGCGGGAATGCGCAGGTCCACCCGTTCCCAGTTGACATTCATGGAGGAGCGCAGGACAGCCGGTTTTAGCGGCCGTTCCCAGGCAATGACCTCGCCGTCCCGCGCAGCGAGCCGCCCGCCCCGAAAGACCATCTCTGCCCGGATATTGTTGAGATCGGAGAATACCACCAGATCGGCGCGCTTGCCCGGCGCGATACCGCCGCGGTCGAACAACCGAAAATAGTTAGCGGTATTGAGCGTGGCCATCGCGATCGCCATGAAAGGAGAAACCCCTTCCGAAACAGCTTTGCGGATCAGGAAATCAATGTGTCCTTCATTCAGCAGGTCCGCCGGCTGCCGGTCGTCGGTGCAGAAGCATACGCGGGGCCCGTTGGCGACAGTGAGCCCCGGAATAAGGCTGAGAAGATTGCGTGCGTTGGTTGCCTCGCGGATGAACACCACCATTCCCAGGCGAAGTTTTTCCCTCATCTCTTCGACGGTGGTGGATTCATGATCGGATCCGATGCCTGCCGCCACATACGCCACCAGGTCCCGGCCCGTCAGTCCCGGCGCGTGCCCGTCGCGGATTCCCTCCTCGAATCCTCGCAGTTTGTTGAGCACTTCTTCGTCGCCGAATATGACGCCGGGAAAGTTCATCATTTCACCCAGGCCCAGCACCCAACGGTCGCTCAGGTAATGCGAAATGTCATACCACCTCAGGTAGGCGCCGGCCGTTTCCATATCCGTTGCAGGCACGCAGGAAGGCATCATGACATACACAGAGAGGGGGTTGTATTTGGCGGCATCGAACATGTAGCGGATGCCTTCCAGGCCCAGCACGTTGGCAATCTCATGAGGATCAATGATGACGGTGGTCGTCCCGCGCGCGACCACCGCGCGGGCGAACTCATGCGGCGGGACCATGCTGCTTTCAATGTGAACGTGCGCGTCGATAAAGCCTGGACAGACATAGCGCCCGCCCAGGTCCATCACCTGACGGGCGGTGTAGCCGGAGCCCACGCCGGCGATTCGGCCATCGGCCAGCGCAATGTCGGTGGGATAGGTTTCTCCCGTGTAGACGTTGACAATACGCGCATTCGTCAACAGCATCTCGGCGGGCTCGGTTCCCCGCGCCAGCTTGATGATCTGGGCCAATTCCATGGGCTGATCTCCTTATCGTTGTTTGCCTATCCGTCGCGAGCCTCTGTCGCCTGAGCCTTACGATTCGTCAATTGGTTGCCGGATCCATGGCCATACGGCCCCAAAATGTTCCAGCTGATTCCCGAAACGCGGATCACCCTCCGCCCGGCACTATTTATTCCGCCATCCTCTCACCGGCCCCGGGTGGAAAAAATCTTCCGGCACCATCACGCCGTCGCGCTTAAAGACCATGCCGCTTTTCATGACAAACTGGACATTGCGCAGGGCGTCGATATCCGTCAAGGGATTGCCCGGCACGGCAATGATGTCGGCGTACATTCCCGCTTTGATCGGACCGCGCTCCCTGTCCACATCGGCGGCCTTGTAGCCATTGACCGTTAGCGCACGGAGAATGTCGGGGGCCGGAATGCCCGCCGCCTTCCAGGTCAAGAGGAAGTTGATCGTAAGCTCTCCCCTGGTCAGCCACCGGCCGGTCTTCTCGTCCTTCATCCGGTCATTCCAATAGTCGAAGTCCGTGGAAAAAGTCAGCGGCACCTTGTTCGCAAAGGCACTTTTCAGTTTGGCAACCGTGCGCTCAAATGCCTCCTTCGAACCCCGGTACGGAGTGAAGGGCGTATCGGTGCCCGCCAGGAAAATGCCCTTCTGGGCCATCGCCTTGTGATGCTCCTCCGTCAGCGCGCTGCCATGGGCAATGATATACACCCCCGCTTCAATGGCGCGCCGCGCGCCATCCGGCGTCTGCACGTGCCCTTCCACCTTGCAGCCTCCGGTCGCCGCCTCCTTCATGGCAAGCTTGATATCGTCGACCGAGTAGCCCCAAGGCTTGCAATCAATGCAGAGCTTGATGGTTTTGGCTCCGAACAGCATGTTCTCGCGGACCGCGCGTACGATCTCGTCCGGGCTGTTGGCATCAATGTATTCCGGATACATGATGTTGTGATTCTTATACATTTCCGGCGAAGGCCAGAACTGCCCGCCGGTGCTGCCGATCATCGGCCCTGAGGGGATCACGGTCGGACCCGGAAGCCATCCCTGTTCAATGGCCTGTCTCAGCGCCGCGTCCGCATACAGACCATTGTTCCCGACGTCCCGGACAACTGTGAACCCGGAGCTCAGCAGCTGTATGCCATTGGAAGCAGCTTGAATCGCCCGCAGCGGCGTCGAGTCCATCACGTACGTCAGGTAATAATAGTTATTCTCCGGCACTTCCTTGTAGGTTATGGCCATGTGCGTGTGGGCGTCGACCAGTCCCGGCAGTACCGTCAGTTTTGAAAGATCGATGACGCTCGCACCCGGAGGAATCGGCAGATCGGAGCCGACCTCTTTAATCCTCTCCCCCTGGATCAAAATGATCTGGTTTACGGCCGCCATTCCCGTTTCGGGATCGATGAGCCGGCCGGCTCGGATGGCGGTTATGCCGGATTGCGCCGGCGGAGCCGCGATTTGCGCCCCGATCGGCAAGGCCAGCAGCAAAAGTGAAGTCGCGCAGGCTATTCGTCTCAACATACTACTCCTTTCAGGAAGGGGTAATGCTTTTCAGCGTATCTCGCATTTGTATCGCGCCGGCGCCGGGAGGGCAAGCCCGATTTGCAGGGCATATGCTTGCGTCTCATCGCGCATTCATGGATGTCCGGGAAAACCCGACGGAGAAAACAGGCGGGGCTGGCGCACCGCAATAGAAGCCAGGCAAAATCCGCATAGAGAATATCCGTTATCACTGGAACATTCACGAGCAACGGCGCGCGGCGCGCCGGATAAACCGTCCATACCCCGTTTCGCCGAGCCATACCCCTTTTTCCACAACAACCCTGCCACGGCACAGAACCGTCTCGGCATCCCCCTGAACCCGGAAGCCCTCATACATAGAGTAATCCACACGCATGTGATGAGAGCGCGCCGAGATCGTGTGTTCCCGGCAGGGATCCCACACGACGATATCGGCATCGCTGCCCACAGCAATCACACCCTTGCGCGGCCAGAGGCCAAACAGCTTGGCCGGCGTCGTCGACACGATATCCACCCAACGATGCAAGGTGATGCGTCCCTGGGTCACGCCATGGTGAAACAGCAGCTGCAAGCGATTTTCAACGCCGGGACCGCCGTTGGGGATCCTGGCAAAACCTTCGCGTGCGCACTCCATCTTGAATTTCGAATACACGGGACAATGGTCGGTAGCAACAACCTGGATGCTGTTTTCCTGCAGCCCCTGCCAGAGTCTGTCCTGGTCCCTCTTTTCGCGTGCGGGGGGCGAAAAGACGTATTTCGCTCCCTCGAAGTCCGGACGGTCGAGGTCTGCGATCGAAAGCAGCAGATATTGGGGGCAAGTCTCGGCGAAAACCGGGAGACCCTCCGCGCTAGCTTGGGCGATTTGTTCCAGCGCATCGGCGGCGGAAAGATGCACGATGTATACGGGCGCCCCCGCCAGCCTGGCCAGCGCGATGGCACGGCCCACGGCCTCCGATTCCGCGGCGGACGGACGGGTAAGCGCATGATGGATGGGCAGAATGTCGCCCGCAGCGATCGCCTCCTGCACCAGGAGGTCGATCATCAGGCCATTCTCCGCGTGGAGGCACACGAGCCCGCCGTTTTGTGTCGTCCGCCGCATTGCGCGCAGGATGGTCCGATCGTCGGCCATCAATGATTGCGGATAGGCCATGAACAGTTTGAAGCTGGGCACGCCTGCATGCACCATTTCGTCCAGGTCCTCCAGATGTGCTTCGGGCAGATCCGTGACGATTATGTGGAGGCCGTAGTCGACCGTTGCCTTCTCGCCCTTTTTCAGCCAGATGTCCAGGGCGTCGCGCATTCTCATGCCACGGGACTGGACTGCAAAATCGATCAGGCAGGTCGTTCCGCCGAAAGCGGCCGCGCGCGTGCCGGTTTCAAAATCATCACTCGTCACGGTGCCGCTGAACGGCATATCAAGGTGAGTATGGACATCTACACCACCCGCGATCACGTACTTCCCCGTTGCATCGATGACCTTGTCTGCCCGGATCCCAAGGTCCTCGCCGATGGCCTTGATCGTTTCATCTGCGATATAGATGTCCGCGCGGAAATCCCTATCGGCAGTTACAATTCGGCCATTCCTGATAAGGATGGACATACCGTTCCCTACTCGCCGGACACCAAACGGCGGGCTATGCGGTTGTGCCTTTCGATCAGGGGCACCAGGTCTATGGTCAGCAGGCTGCCACCCTGGACCACAACCCTGCCGTTAATGATGGAGAGGTCCACACGCTGGGGCGCGCAAAACACCAGGGCAGCCATCGGGTCGTGAAGCGCTCCGGCATAGTCGAGCCGATCCAGGCGGAAACCGATCAAATCGGCAGCCTTGCCCGGCGCCAACACTCCGATATCGTCGCGGCCCAGGACGCTTGCGCCGCCGGCCGTCGCCAGCCACAGGGCATCTCCGGCGGATAGGGCCGCCGGGTTCCCGGAGACGCGCTGCAACAACAGCGCCATCCGCGCCTCTGCGAGCAGGTGGGAAGAGTCATTGCTGGCCGAGCCATCCGCTCCCAATCCGATTCGGACTCCTGCATCGAGAAACGCCCGGACCGGCGCAATGCCGGATGCCAGGCGCATGTTGGAACTGGGGCAGTGGCATACACCGGTGGCGGTTCGCGACATCCGTCCGATCTCCGCTGCATTGATATGCACCCCATGTGCGTACCAGACATCGCTGCCGACCCAATCCAGGCTCTCGGCATACGCCACCGGCCGCCGGCCGAACCGGCCGAGGCAGAATTTCTCCTCATCCAATGTCTCTGCCAGGTGAGTGTGCAGGTGCACACCATAGAAACGGGCTAAAGCCGCGGACTCGCGCATTAAGTCCGGTGTCACCGAAAATGGGGAACAAGGGGCGACAACAATCCGCTGCATGGCGTACAACCGAGGGTCGTGGTAGGTCTCGATGGCGCGCCGCGTCTCTTTGAGAATAAATCCCTCGTCCTCCACCACCCGGTCCGGCGGCAGCCCGCCTTTGCTCTCCCCCAGACTCATCGAACCCCGGCTGGCGTGGAAGCGGATGCCTATCTCGTGTGCCGCTTGAATCTCGTCGTCAATGCGGCAGCCATCCGGGTAAATATACAGATGATCGGAAGCGGTGGTGCAGCCGGACAGGATCAATTCGGCCAGACCGACTTGGGCGCTTGTATAGATGGCTTCGGGCGTCAACCCGGCCCAGATGGGATATAGAGTCTTGAGCCATTGGAAAAGCGTGGCGTCCTGCGCTGCCGGGACAGCGCGCGTCAGAGTCTGACAGAGATGGTGGTGGGTATTTACCAGTCCGGGCAGGATGATCATGCCGGCGGCATTCATGACCTGGTCGGCGGTAGCGGGCAGCTCGGCGGTTGGCCCGACCTGTTCTATGACGTTGTCTCGAATCCATACGCCGCCGTCTGAGATACAGCGACGGTGCGCGTCCATGGTCACCAACAGATCAGCATGTTTCACCAGCAGCGTAGGCATAAGCTCGATCTCCATATAACTGGTTTCTGTCTCGAAACCGGCTCCGCTCCTAGCCCTGCCCCGCAGGGGCGGAAAGAGAATAGCCCCGGGCGCAAGCCCGGGGTGGGATCCGTGAGCAGCACGAAGCCCTGAAAGGGCGACAGAAAGAGGTTGCAGCCAAAGATCTTTCGCCCTTACCAGGGCTCATTCAATGCGACATCCTATCCGGGGGCTTGCGCCCCCGGCTACCATCTTTCCGCCCCTCCAGGGCGCGGCCTGCACATTCTGCTGCCTCCGGGGCTCAGCCGGCACATTCTGCGGCCTGGTTTCGCGACAGATACTAACTGGTTTCCACCCATCCCTCGGCCGCCTGGATGCTAATGAACCTTCCAGGCGTCCTCCGCAAGGCTAAAAGGAAGGAAGGCTGCCGATGCAGTCAGACCTTTAAGGATGACGTACATTTCCGCGGGCTCGACCAGCGGGAGTTCACCTGAAAAGGTCTTTTTCAATTCTACGGTCCTGATGGAGAAATCGACGCTCGTTAACACGGCTTTCAGCATATGGTTTTCAAAAACAACCTCACCGCTGCTTTCTCTCCAGGTGAGCGTCGACTCTCTCCCTCCCTCCCGTCTTCTAATGGTCCATCCCCCGCCTATTGTATCGAGGTAGAAGGCATTGTCATGCTCCCCTGCAAAATCAGCTGCCCGGAAAAAGAGCCGGGGCTTCTCCAGGTAAGGCCGGCCCCTGTGAACGCAAAAAGTCGCACAATTGCCGCAGTCATTGCACAGGTCATGCAAATGGATAATCTGCCGGGTCTGACCCACCCGGAAAACGGTCGCCCCGGTCACTGCGGGAAGCCCATTGCGGCAGGAAAGCACAGGCAGATTCAGATCTTCAGGCGAGACAATATAGGCCTGGTTGGCACGATTCGGGCACACATCCACGCACTTGTCGCAAAAGCTGGAGCACAGCAGGCAGCGGGCCGCTTCACGGCGAGCAGCCTCTTCGGCCAGCGTTCCTTCCACCAGCGCAAAGCTGCCGCGCCGATCCGGCGGTATCAGCGGCGCTTCTTGCCGCATTTCTTTTCGAGCGCGAGCGCGCCGGACCGCCGCGATTTCGTCTCCCGAGAGCTCCGCCGGAGGCGCAGGCAGCGGCCGGAATTCGATGCCGAATTCCGCACAAATTGCCTCCGCAGCACGGCGGCCATCCGCACAGGCCGCTATGATGCTCCCCGGCCCGCGGACGGCATCCCCGCCCGCGTAGATGTGCTGCGCGCCTGCATTTCCGGTCTCAGGATGGACTGCGATGGATCCGTTGTTGCAGAGCGGTACGGCGCTCCCTTGGAGGAAAGTGAGATCCGGGCTCTGGCCGACGGCCACGACAATGGACTCGGCCTCGATCTGGAACTCGCTGCCCGGAATGGGCACGGGTCGCCTGCGGCCATCAGTGCCGGGCTCACCGGGCCTGTTCCTTATGCATTCCAGTGCGGCCACCCTGTCATCCCGCGGGATCACCCGGACCGGAGACACGAGTTCCTGCAATCGGATACCCTCTTCAAGGGCACCCTCGATATCCTCCTCGCCGGCAGGCATGTCCTCCCGAGTCCTCCTGTAGACAACCAGCACAGGATGGCGCGTGAGCCGCTGGGCTGCGCGAGCAGCGTCCATGGCGGTGTTACCTCCGCCTATGACCAGAACCCTGGGTCCCAGATCGATTGGCTGCCCAAGCCGCGCCTGCTGCAGGAGGTCCAAAGCCGCCATCACTCCCTGCGCCTGCATGCCTTCAATGTATAACGGCGCGTTCTTCTGAAATCCGCTCGCAACGTAAACCGCATCAAAACCATGGCTCAACAAATCTTCAGGCGGCTGGGCAACCGGCTGGCGGAGTTTGATTGCAACGCCCAGACGGACGATCCGGTCAATGTCCGCCTGAATGACCTCGGAGGGCAGGCGGAAGCCGGGAGCCAGGCGCATCATTCCTCCCGCTTTATCCTTGGCTTCGAAGACAGTGACCTGGATGCCATTCAACGCCAGGAAGTAAGCAGCGGACAGCCCGGATGGTCCGCCGCCTATTACAGCGGTCCGCCGGCAGAGCCGGTCCCTCACGGGCAGCGTGATCCGGCCCTTTTCAGCGGCAAATCTCTTGAGCGCCCGAATGGCTATCGGCTCGTCATAATTGCTCGCAGAGCGCGTACAGCACCTTTGACACAGCTGGGTACAAATATAGCCGGTCGCGCCCGGCAGCGGATTCTGCGCCATAATAATCTCCAGCGCACGGTCATACTCCCCCCGGGAAATCCGCAGGGCATATTCGGGGACATCCTGGCGCACGGCGCACTGCTCCACGCAAGGGGCGGAGATACAATCGAACAATGCCAGCCCCGAGTCGACCTTAGGCAATCCATGGGAATACCACCGTCTCTTATAGCGTGGATTCGCGAGTGCGTCGGCCGCCGCTTGAGCCAGGTTCGCCAGCTTGTTCCGGGCCAGTTCATCGAGGCTTGCGGCGCCCTGTGCGCGCATTGCAGCTTCGAGGTTTTCCAGGTATTGAGGCAACCGGGCATAGCCGCCGGGCTTGAGCAGATCCGTGGCCACGGTAACCGGCCGTGCGCCGGCTGCCAGAATGCGGCTCACGTTGAACGCATCTGCACCGCCGGAATAAGAGACGTTTACATTACCGTGGAACTCTTCCGCCAGCTTGTGGAAGAGGTGAATGGTGAGTGGATAGAGAGCGCGGCCGGACATGTACATCTCATCGCCGGACAGGCTCCCCTTGTGGTTGAGCGTTGGCAGTGTATTGCTCAGTTTGACGCCAAAAGTCAAACGGCACCCCGCAGCCAGCCGCTGGAGCGACCGGATCAGTTCCACAGCCTGCCCGTATCGCAGGTCTTTTTCAAACACGGCATCGGGAACCTTCACTTCGTGAAATCCCAGATCGCCGCGAAGCATGGCAAAGACGGCTTCTTTCCCGAGCAACGTTGGATTTAGTTTGACTGCAGTGTGGAGGCCTCTATCTTCCAGCAGGTAGCAGGCAATCTGTTCAATCTCCCCAGGCGGACAGCCGTGCATGGTGGAGAGTGTGACACTGTTGGCGATTTGGGAGGGGATTGCCACATCTTTGAACTGGGGAAATCTGGCTCGCAGCACGGCACGGATCCCGGCCAGTTCCGCGGATGCGTTCTTCATCCGATCCATGAAGCGGCTCATGGGAGCGCTCCGGATGCCTGACAGGGTGTAGCCGACGCTCATGTTGAATATGGTTCCGAGCGGAATCCGTTCATCAAAGCCGAGCATACGGTGCAGGACATGAATCAAAGCCCAGGCCTTGATGTACTCGTTGGCCGACTCAGCCAACTTGAGTTCTTGCGACCATTCGATGTTGTATCCTTCATCCTCCATGTCCATGCATGGCCGGGGTATGTCCAGCTCGTCGAGGACTTGCACGGTTTTGAGCTCAATGAAGCGCCCGCCGCAAAGCCATGCGGAGACGATGTTCTGGGCCAGCTGAGTGTGGGGCCCTGCCGCCGGGCCGATCGGAGTTGCCAGATATTGTCCGAAGATATCCGGAATCCCGTAGGGGCTGTCGCGTCCGGGCACATGAAAGAGCGAGCGATCTATTCCGAAAATGGAATGCCGCTGCCGATATTCTTCCAGAATCCAACTGAGAAGGACTTCAAATGGAAGAATGCGCATGGTACAGGCTCACCAATCCAGCTCAAAGCGCGGCAGGCAAGGACTGCCGGACCACAGGTGCGGGCAGCACGAAGACAATATCCTTACCGGTTTCTGTCGCGAAACTCGCTCGGCCAGTAAGCAAGCCCCGGAGGGGCAGGAAGAGAATAGCCCCGGGCGCAAGCCCGGGGTTGGATCGGAAAGCCACGCAGAGCCCCGGAGGGGCGACAGAAAAATGTCGCGCACAAATGTCTTTCGCCCCTGCCGGGGCTCCATAAATGCAATATCCTATCCGGGGGCTCGCGCCCCCGGCTACTATCTTTCTGCCCCTCCGGGGCGCGGCTAGCGCATTCTGCGGCCGAGTTTTGCAACAGTTAACTGGCCAATCTGTGCCATTCGGACACAAACTGCAATTCTTTGGATTGGCCGGTTAACTGACAGAAACTAGATTGTGTCGCGAAGCGCCATTCGGGCCCCCGCGGCAACGCCCCGGATCAAGTTCGAATTTCGAATTTCTATCGCCCCTCCGACAGGGCTTTCCAAACCCGTTCCGCAGTCAGCGGAAACTCGTCAAACCATATCCCCGTGGCATCATGGACAGCAGCGATCAGAGCAGGAGCCAGCGCGATGAAGGGCATCTCGCCCATGCCGCGCGCTCCCCATGGGCCGATGGGATTGGGCTCTTCCACGATGATCATTTCCACGCGCTCCGGGATGTCCGCAGTGGTGGGCATCAGATAGGTGCTCAGATTAGGCGTCATCACCCGACCCCCGGCCGTCACAAAGTCCTCGCAAGTGGCCCACCCGGCGGCCTGGACCACGCCGCCCTCGATCTGTCCCGCAACCTGTTGCGGATTGATCGCCTTGCCCACATCGTTGGCACTGATAACGCGCAGAATGCGTAACGCGCCGGTTTCGATATCCACCTCTACCTCCACCGCCTGGGCAACATAGCCGTAAGAAAAACTGGGGGTGCCCTGGCCGGTTTCCGAATCGAACGGGGTGGTCTTGGGTGACAGATACGTGTAATCCCCGACGGCCGGCCTCTCCTTGGCACGCCACTTTTTCAGCGCTTCGGCAGCGGCCCCGCGGATCGCGTTGCCGCTCATCAAGGTCATGCGCGAAGCAGACACGGAACCGGAACTGCTGGGACTGGTGGCAGTGTCCGCGGTAACCAACCGCACCCGTTCCAGAGGCACGTGGAGTGCCTCCGCTGCCATCTGGCAAATTACGGTGTGGGTGCCCTGCCCCACCTCTGCGCTGCCGATATACACCACCGCCTCTTCAATCTCTGCCTCACCGCTTAAGGCAATCTTCACCCGGCAATTGTCCTGATAGCCGAACGAATAACCCACATTCTTGAGGGCGATGGCGAAACCAATCCCTCGTCGCAGGGGGGATTGCGACTTCTGAGGCGAAGGCTTGCACCACCCCTGTTCTGTCTGCTGCCAGCCGGCGGCGCGGGCGCACCGTCCGGCAACCTCCGCCAGGCTCACGCCTTCGGGCAGAGGCGTGCCCATAGGGGTCAGGCTGCCTTCCCCCAGCAGGTTTTTGAGCCGCAGTTCGAGCGGATCCATGTTCAGCGCCTGTGCCAGTTTGTTCATCTGCATCTCGGCAGCAAAGATCGCCTGAGGGGAGCCGAAGCCGCGAAAGGCGCCGCTCGGCGGATTATTGGTGTACACCCCATCGACATCGACTTTGATATTGGGAATCACGTAAGCACCGGCACAGGTTGCGGTGGTATTGCCAAGGACCTTGTTGGTGGTGTAGCAGTAAGCACCGCCGTCGGCCACGACGTGGATTTCTGCGGCCACCAATTTCCCCTCGCGGGTAGCGCCCCACTTGCTGCGGATCCAGAAAGGATGGCGCTTGCAGTGGCCCAGGATGGATTCCTCCCTGCTCCAGACCATTTTGACGGGGCGCCGCAGCTTCCATGCTGCCAGCGCCAGCACGATTTGCACGGAAATATCTTCTCTGCCGCCGAAGGCCCCGCCGATGGCAGGGTAGGTCACGCGCACTTGATCGAGGGGCAATTCCAATGCATGGGCGATCTGGTGCTGATCTTCCGACGTCCACTGACCCGCAACGGCGACCGTGATCCGGCCCTCATCGTCAAGATAGGCAAGCCCGGCCTCGGGCTGCAGGTAGGCGTGCTCCTGGGAAGGCGTATGGTACTCGGCCTCCACGACGACATCGGCCTGTTTCCAGCCGCTTGCCATGTCCCCCCTGCGGATTTGATGGTGCGAGATAAGATTGCCTTCGGCGCGCAGCTCGGGGTGGATCTCGCTGAGGTAGCGGCGGCTGTGGAGTTGAGGAGCCCCCGGCTTAAGCGCTTCGAACGGGTCGGTGAGGACCGGAAGGTCCTGGTACTCCACGTGCATGACCTCACGCGCTGCAGCAGCGGCACTCTCGGTTTCAGCCACTATCAGCGCGACCTGGTCGCCGACAAAACGCACAACTTCGGCGCCCGCCTTCGAGGACCCGGGACCGCACAGCACCGGTTGGTCCGGGATCTGCAGGCCGCGCTCATTTACCGGCACATCGCGCGCGGTATAGACCGCGACCACACCGGGGACTGCCTCCGCCGCGGATGAGTCTATGCTCAGGATGCGGGCGTGAGGACGCCGGGCAAACAGGATTTTGGCCTGCAGCATGCCAGCCATGCTCAGGTCGCCCGGATATTTCGCCTCGCCCGTAACCTTGGCATGAGCATCGATACGGGGCGCGGATTGACCGACACTTTGTGTCATAGGATCTCCCCTTTTCCGACGGCTCTCTCTACCGCGCGCATGATTTTGTAATACCCGGTACAGCGGCACAGGTTGCCGCTCAGCCCGGCGATGATCTGCTCGCGGGTGGGATTGGGGATTTCCTCCAGCATGCTGGAACTCGCCATGACAAACCCGGGCGTGCAGTAACCGCACTGCACGGCTCCTTCATCAATCATTGCCTGCTGCACAGGATGGAGCTTGCCGTCTCGAGCCATGCCCTCAATGGTAATCAGCTGCGTGCCGTGGGCTCGGGGAGCCGGAACCAGGCAAGCCAGCACTGCGATACCATCCATGAACACCGTGCATGCGCCGCACTCACCCTCGCCGCACCCCTCCTTGGTGCCAGTTAATTGCAGGTCCTCACGGAGCATGTCCAGCAATCTTTTGCCGCCGGCACCGGGTATGAGCATCTGCTTGCCGTTCACCACGCACTCGATGATCTCGGGACCGCCATCGTGATGACAGAGCGATGTCCCCGCCCAGTGCGGGAAACGGCCGTTGGATTTTCCCCACAGCATCGGCGCGGCTCTGCCGCCGGTCCCATGCCGGTCGCCGTCGCGAAGCGCGGCGAGAGCGCGATGCACGAGAACACGCGCGGCCGCGCGGCGATACTCCGCTCCGGACCTGACATCCGAAATGGGAGCGGCAACCTGCGCGGCCAGATCGGCAGCTTCGGCGATACCTTCATCACTGAGCACTTTTCCCAGAAGCGCCTGCTCCGCTTCCGGAGCCCGGATGATCGTCGGAGCGACGCTGCCCAGCGCGATGCGTGCCGCGGAAACGGTAGAGCCATTCATGGTCAGAACAACTGCGGCGTTGACGAGGGCAATCGCATTCGCGCGTCGCAAGCCCGCCTTCAAAAAGATGCCCCGCTGATGCGCACCGAGAGCCGGAAATGCGATATCGGTCACCATCTCATCCGGGGCGACCGCCGTGCGCCTTACCCCGGCATAAAAATCGGGGAACGAGAGAACGCGCCGGCCCCGAACACTGCGCAGTGTCAGGCGGGCATCCAGGGCCCACAGCGCCGTGATGGTATCGTTGGCCGGGGAAGCCGTGACGAGATTGCCCGTCACCGTACCCCGGTTGCGCACCTGAGGAGTGCCCACCTGGCTGCAAGCCAGCGCCAGCGGCCATGCTTTCTCCCTCAGGATCTCCGCGGAGGCAGCCTGATTGTGCGTGAGCGCGGCACCGAGATGGATCTGTCCCTCGTCATCCGCGCGGATAAGGTCCAGTTGCGGGATGCGGGTCACGTCGAACAGAACACAGTCGCGTCCGGCATTGCGCTGCCATTCGACCAGGAGGTCAGTGCCGCCGGCGATGATGCAAGCCCTGTCGCCATATTCGGCCAGGAGGCGCAGGGTTTCTTCCACGGATGTCGGTGTTCGGTAAGTTCGCCACACAACGAATCGCTCCCGTTTGTCAAATCCACCCTGTGGCATCGGAAGGCATGCCGCCGGGGCCTGCTTCTACAACAACCCGGTCATCTCGTTGAACTGTTCGATCAAAGAATCGATCGCCTCAGCCTGTCCGTGGATGTTGCTCCAATAGTTGCGATCGTACCACTGAGACTGGATCTCCTGGTAGCTCTTGCCCTGCTGCTCAACCCAGGTGTAGTACTTGAGATTGTGCACGCGCTTGCGCGCCGGATAGCTCAACTCCTCGATATTCTCGGTGCCCTGCCCCCGCAGGTATTGATGAAAGGCAACGGCGGCATCCCGGCTGGTGAATTCTCCGCGCGCGGCCGTCAGCTCCTGCAACCGGCTCCGGTACATCTCCATCGAGTCGGTCAGGACCGTAATCACCGTATCCCCTTCACCCCACTCGTACCATCGCGCCATTTTTATCGCGGACAGAAGGTTCGCCGCCCCCGAAATGCCGAGGAGCGATAATTGTTCGACAAATATCCCGGGCACACCCATCCTGACCAGGTATTTCCTGCCTTCCGCCTCGTTGAACAAACGGATGAGCTGCATGGTTGCTTCGTCGTCGATCGCCATGACCATGTCGGTATTGCGGACGTTGTGGATCCAGGGCACGTGCTTGTCCCCGATCCCTTCAATGCGGTGGGAACCGAAGCCGTTCATCAGCAGCGTAGGACACTGCAGCGCCTCGCTGGCCGCCAGTTTGCTGGCCGGAAAGATCTCTTTCAGGTAATCCCCGGCGCCCATCGTGCCGGCAGAGCCGGTGGTGAATACCGACCCGCGCAGAACCTCGGCGGGCCGCAACGCCGTCCGCAGCACTTCTTCCATGGCCCGGCCGGTGACCTCATAGTGCCAGAGGTGGTTGCCGAACTCCTCGAACTGATTGAAGATCATCAGGTCCTGGCCGGAACGGCGCAACTCCCAGCACTTGTCAAAGATCTCCTTGACATTGCTTTCCGTCCCCGGCGTGGCAATCACTTCCCCGGCCACCCTGGAGAGCCAGTCGAACCGTTCGCGGCTCATCCCTTCGGGGAGAATGGCGACGGACTCGCAAGCCAGCAGTGCCGAATCGTATGCGCCGCCGCGGCAGTAGTTGCCCGTGGAAGGCCAGACCGCCTTCTGCGTGGTCGGGTCAAACTGACCCGTGACCAGGCGAGGGACCAGGCAGCCGAACGCGGCGCCGACCTTATGAGCGCCGGTGGGGAACCATTTGCCCACCAGGGCGAAGATACGGGCCTCCACGCCGGTGAGTGACGACGGAAACTCGAGGCAGTTCACGGCGCCGAAATCGCCGCCGCTTGGCACCGGATCGTTGTGCCACGTGATGCGGAACAGGTTGAGTGAGTTCAGGTCCCAGAGTCCAATGCTCCGGAGTCGGGCCTTGATGGCATCCGGGATCCGCGATGGATCCTTCATTTGCGCGAAGGTGGGAATGACGATACTTCTCTCTTTGGCTCTTTGGACGACTCGCTTCAAACGCTCTTGATTTACGGTTAGATCGATCATTGGGCCCGTTTCCTTTGCTCGCGAATCAATCCAATGCATGCAGCGCTACTAGTGTAGTTCCTGTCGCGAAACTCCCTTTTCGGACCGAATCTTCCGCCAACCAGACCAATCATGT
>CAYGWQ010000004.1:0-54671 GCA_964353465.1 uncultured Acidobacteriota bacterium
CTCCAGCGGGCCATTCATACCGGCAGTAGAAAATGTGGGTTCCGGCATGGCAGAAGATGAAGGGGCATGCCTGCAGCCGTGCAGCCAGGTCTTCAAGTCGCCGTCCCGTGTCGACCGCCGATTGATGCAGGACCGAGCACTTCAAAAGCAATTCCTCGCCATTGCCCGGCCGGGCGCGCAACGAGGCCAACCGACACCAGAACTCTTCCGATTCCGGCGTGCCGAGAACATTCAACAGGGCTCCTTCGCCGGCAGCGGCCATCTCACGCACCCGGTCGACCTGCCAACGGACCGCCGCATCCGCTTCCCCGAACCGCAGAAGGAGAATCCATGGGGCCGCGTGCGCTTCGCCGGTGAGCTCTTCGAAGGCGCGATGATTGAGGATTTCCATGGCATCCGGGGTCAGGTCAGTTCGAAGCACGGCCTGCGAGGCCTCGAATGCGGCGCGCAAGGATGCGCAGGCCAAGGCCATGGTGGCGATTGCCTCGGACCTCGGCTGAACCTTAAAGGTGAGTTCGCTGAAAATGCCGAGTGTCCCAAGGGATCCGGCATAGAGCTTGCACATGTCGTAGCCGGTGACGTTCTTTACGAGCTTCCCGCCGGCTTTGGTGCGCGTGCCATCCGCATGCGCAATCCGTATGCCGAGGAGCATATCGCGCACGGTTCCATAGCGGAAACGGATCGGGCCGCTGGCGTTTCCGGCGACCAGTCCCCCCATGGTCGCCCGGTCCATGTGGGGCGGATCGAGCGGGAGGAACTGGTTTTCGGCACGGAGCACCTGCTGGAGATCTCCCAGGGTTGTGCCTGCCCGCACGGAAATAGTAAGGTTGCCAGGTTCGTATTCTGCGACTCCACGCAGTTGGCCGGTGTATACGGCTACCTGCGCCGACCGCGGAGGATTGCCCAGATGGATCTGAGTTCCTCCTCCCACGGCCACCATGGACCTGCCGGCATCGTAAGCCTCCCTCATGACCCGGGCGAGCTCCGCCTCGGATTCAGGGGCTGCTCCGCTTTCCACAGGAACGCCGTCGATCTCCAGGAGGATTCCGGTCAAGGTAAGCCTCCGTGAAAGGAGCAGAACCGGGAGGGAAGGATTTTCCCCGGGTTGTAGAGTTCATCAGGGTTGAATGCTGTGCGCACGCGCCGCATGGCCTCCAGATCGGCGGCGGAAAAGAGCATGTCCATGTACTCGTTTTTCTCGCTGCCGATGCCGTGCTCGCCACTCAGTGTCCCCCCGGCAGACACGCAGATCTGGAGCATTTCGCGAACCAGGGCAAGAATCCGGTCTTCCTCTCCGGCCTTGGTGCGGTCGAACAGCAGAATAGGATGAAGGTTGCCATCGCCGGCATGGAACATGCCGGCCAGGGGGACGCCGGCCTGATCGGCGATTTCATAGATGCGGGTGACAACCTCGCCCAGGCGGTTGCGAGGAACGACGGCGTCGTGAAGGTATAGATCGCGCGTCATGCGACCGGCCGTGCCGAACGCTTCCTTGCGTCCCCGCCAGAGAGCTTGGCGTTCCTCCTCGTTCCGAGCAACGCGCAGCTCCCGGCAGCGGCGGTTGAGACAGATCTCCGCCACCCCATCCGCCTGCGTCTGGAGCGCGGCGGCGAGCCCGTCAAGCTCCATGATGAGGACGGCGCCGGCGTCGGTCGGCAATCCCACTTTCCTCGCAGCCTCTACCGCACAGATCATCCGGCTGTCCATCATTTCGAGAGCGGCAGGGATGATGCCGCGGGCGATAATGCTCGAGACCGCATCGCAGGCATCCTTCAAAGAATCAAAGGCGGCCAGCATCGTCCTCACCGCTTGCGGCAGGCGGCTCAGCTTGAGAACGGCGAGTGTAGCCATTCCCAATGTCCCTTCGGAACCCGTAAATACTCCGACCAGGTCATAGCCGGGGCAGTCCGCCGCGCGGCTGCCTAGTTCGACGCTCTCCCCGGTCGGGAGCACTACTTCCACGCTGGCCACATGGTTGGTGGTCATCCCATATTTGAAACAGTGGGGGCCGCCGGCGTTTTCCGCCAGGTTGCCGCCAATACTGCTTACCATCGCGCTGGAGGGGTCCGGCGCGAAGTAGTACCCCGAAGGAGCGGAAGCCTTGGAGAGATCGAGATTGATGACGCCGGGCTGCACGACCGCCTGCCGGTTCTCAAAATCGAGCTCACGGATGCTCTTCATCCTTGTGAACGACAGGAGGATTCCTCCGAACCTCGCCTGAGCGCCGCCGCTCAGCCCGGTGCCCGCACCGCGCGGGATGAAGGGTATCCGATGCTTGCAGGCAATCTCGATGATGCGCACCACCTCCTCGCGTGTGGCGGGCAGAATCACAACATCCGGCAGGTGACGGTGGAGGGCAAATCCATCGCATTCATAGGTAAGCAGATCCTCGGGATCGGCCAGGACATGCTCGGCTCCTACAATTCCGCGGAGTTCCTCGATGATTTCCGGCCTCAGTGACTGCCCGTGCATTTTAAGGATGACACCCGACGATGTTTTTGTAACGGCGCGATTATATCACTACTACTAACCGATGCGTTGTCCGGATTTTTTGCTGCGCGGCGCTGATGAACCGCTTTTCTGCCGGGCGGTAGCCCGGCGCTGCAAGTGGATCAGATTGCCGCGCTCAAAGTCTGTCTGGTAATGGAAGGTCTGATGTATAATCGCTCCCGAATTGGAACCCGAGGGGAGGTGAAGATGACTCCGGCCAAGCGCAAGAAGAGGGAAGAAATCAAAGTGACGATCGGACCCTTTCGGAGCCTTGCCGACTACGAGGCTTGCATGGATATCCAGCGTGAAGTCTGGCGCTGCGAGGATATCGATGTAGTGCCTATGACCCTGCTGCTGTCTGCCGAGAAGGAAGGCGGGATTTCGCTCGGCGCCTATAACAGCCTGGGCGAGATGATCGGTTTTTGCTGGAGCATCTTGGGGCGTGAGCACGGCGAGGTACTGCAGCATTCCCACATGCTGGGAGTCCGCGCGGCCTATCGCAATTTTGACATCGGCTATCGGCTGAAACTGGCCCAGCGCAAGGAAACCTTGCGGCGCAAGCAGACAACGATCACTTGGACTTTTGATCCGATGCTGCCGTTGAATGCTTATTTCAACATGGGGAAGCTCGGTGCCTGGTCTTCGTTGTATTGCGAGAACTTTTATGGGGAGAGCACCAGCTCTCTGAGCCGCGGCCTGCCGACCGACCGCTTCCTGGCCCGCTGGGACCTGAAAACCCCGCACGTGGAAGAACGGGTGACATCGGGGCCGCCACGCCATGATCTGCGCAAGGAGCTCAAGAAGTACCCTGCTGTAAATCATCTGGCGGAATTGGCGCCGGGCATGACTACCTGTTCCCCGCTCAAGCTGAACCTAACCGACGCTCACCTGTTGTTCGAGGTGCCGTACAACCTGCCGGACATCAAGACGCGCAATCTGGGAGTGGCCTTGGAATGGCAGGGAAAGATGAGACAGGTGTTCCGGCATTATTTTAAGAAAAGGTATGCGGCGACCGACTTTTGGGTAGCCGAAGAGGACGGCCATCTCCGGGCTTTCTACTACCTGGAGCGCAGGGGAAAGTAGCAGGGCGTGCGCGCGCAAAAAGCTCGCTTGCTGTGAGCCTTCTACGTGGGACTCGGGGTGAATAATAATTGTCTCCGGTGTCTGCCCGCCTGTTTTTCCCGCCGAATCCCGGACTCTGCGCTGCGTTGAATGTCGGACTTAGGATGGCGGATGTCAAATCCCGTATCAGCTTGACTCTCCGTGCCGTACTCCCTATAATTCAATCCGTTCCGCGGGGTGGAGCAGCCTGGTAGCTCGTTGGGCTCATAACCCAAAGGTCGGCGGTTCAAATCCGTCCCCCGCAACCAAGGAATCATACCTAGTGCACCAATCATAAATCCTGCAAAATCAAGGGGCTGAAAGGCCCCTTGACTTTTTTGTCGGCTGCAGTTTGGATTCGTCGATCTCGCATTTTCGGCCTCCCATCAACACCTGTCAACAACTCGGTCGCGTTCGAAAAATGAGGCTTTCGCACCAGCATGAGTCTGCGTCGAGGCAGCCTCTGGACTGATTGCACGGCACGCTTGCAGTAGCTGTTTTGACTGTCCATCTGCCCAGGAGGCACGCGCCAGTTGGAATGACGCGATATTCCATATCACTGCCAAGGGCAGATGTGGTGGTTTCCGCAGGGATCATGTGATTTTCCGATATGCCTGTGTCGGTTTGGCTTTGCTGCTTCCTACAAGCGCGTTTCTGGGGAACGTTCCAATTTTCGAACACTAGATATCCAGACGAGTGCTGAGGTTTCAGCTATCCGCGGCCGCATCAGCCGATTATAATGGCCACACGTTCAGGTGCTTCAGATTGAGGTGTTCATGGAGGGATTCTCCATGATCGGCAAGACGCTGGGCTACTATCGCATACTTGAAAAGATCGGCCAGGGCGGTATGGGAGCGGTATTTCTGGCCGAGGACACGTCGCTCCACCGCAAAGTCGCCCTGAAGTTCCTTGCCCCCGAGATGCAGCAGGACCCCACCGCCCACAAGCGTTTCATCCGGGAAGCCCGGTCCGCGGCGGCGCTCGACCACCCCTACATCTGCCACATCAACGAAGTCGGCGAATCCGACGGCCAGAACTTCATCGTCATGGAGTACGTCGACGGCCGTTCGCTCAAAGACAAACTGGAGAAAGGGCCACTACCGCTCGAGGATGCGTTGCCGATCGCAATCGAGGTCGCCGAGGCGCTCGAGGCGGCGCACGCGAAGGGGATCGTCCACCGCGACATCAAGCCCGCCAACATCATGCTGACCCAGACCGGCCATGCCAAGGTGATGGACTTCGGCCTGGCGAAGCAGCTGGTTCCGCCCGGCAGAACGGATAGCGCGGCAGAGACCATCACGGCGCTCACCTCGGACGGGAGCACGGTGGGGACGCTGGCCTACATGTCGCCGGAGCAACTGCGCAGCCAGGCCGCCGACGCCCGCAGCGATATCTGGGCCCTGGGTGTGACGCTGTACGAGATGGCGGCAGGCACGCGGCCGTTCCATGGCCAGAGCCGGTTCGAGTTGACGTCGGCGATCATGAGCCAGACGCCGCGGCCGCTGCCATCCAAGGTGCCGGCGGAGTTGGGGGCGGTGATCGAGCGCTGCCTCGAGAAGGAGCCCGGGAAGCGCTACCAGCAGGCGGGCGATGTGCGAGCGGCGCTGGAAGCGATCCGGGCGGGCACGGCGGCTCCCTGGGCGGCGTGGCGCTACCGGCTGGCGCGTCGCCGATGGCTGGCGCTGGCGGCTGCTGTGGTGATTATTGCAGCCGTCTTGGTGGGTCTGAACGTGGGCGGCCTGCGAGGGCGGCTGACCGGTGGGGCCGGAGGCCAGATGCGCGCCGTCAAGCTAGCGGTGCTGCCGTTTGTGAACCTGACCGGCGACACGGAGCAGGAGTATTTCAGTGATGGTCTGACGGAGGAGATGATCGCGCAACTCGGTAGCCTGCATCCGCAGAGCCTGAGCGTAATCGCGCGTACGTCGGTGATGCGCTACAAGAAGAGCGACACTCCCATCGAGCAGATAGGGCGTGAGCTGCGGGTGGACTATGTCCTCGAGGGGAGTGCGCGCCGGGAGGCCGGCCGAATTCGCATTTCCGTCACGCTCATCCAGGTGGGGAATCAGACGCGGCTCTGGGCCGATACGTATGAGCGCGAGATGGCGGGCATTCTGGCGCTGCAGAGCGATGTGGCCGGGCATGTTGCCGGGGCTTTGGCGCTGAAGCTGCTCCCGGCCGAGCAGGCGCGGCTGGCGAATGCGCGCATGGTCAACCCCGAAGCTTACGATGCCTATCTCAAGGGTACCTACCATCGGTTCACACTGACCAAAGAAGGCCTGGAGACCGCCGAACGGTATTTCAACCTTGCCCTGCAGAAGGACCCGAACTATGCGGCGGCCTGGGCGGGAATCGCCAGAATCTGGACAGGCCGCCAGCAGATGGGAATCAGGCCGTCGAGTGAAGCTGGACCCAATGCAAAGGCGGCTGCGCTTAAGGCAATTAAGTTGGATGATACAGACGTGGACGCGCATCGCGCTGTCGCCGGCATCTTGACCTGGACAGACTGGAACTGGGCGGCCGCAGAGTTGGAGTGGAATCGAACCGTCGCGCTCAACCGGAATAATTCGGACGCGCTGTCAGGCTATTCGCACTTCCTGATGCACATGGGCCGTCGGGATGAGGCCCTGGCGCAGAGCGAGCGGGCCCTGGAGCTTGATCCGTACAACATCAAGGTCCAGAGCTTCCACGCCCTCGTCCTCCTGTACGCGCGCCGGTATGACGAAGTCATCGCCACGACCCGTACGGCGCTGCGTCTTCAGCCCGACGCGCCAGTTGCCATAAGTGCGTTGGAAAGAGCGCTTTTCTTGAAAGGGATGTACGACGAGGCTCTCGCTTTGGACAGAGAGAGGTTCGCCGGTAACAGCGAGCTCAAGGAGGCCCTGGAACGAGGCTATGCGGAAGCGGGCTATGCCGGCTCACAAAAGCGATTTGCTGACATGGCCGCTTCACTCATTGGGAAGCCAGGCAGCATAAGTGCCTGGTACATTTCTAACAAATATCTCCTTGCTGGGGATTGGAACCATGCCCTCGAGTGGCTCGAAAGGGCTTACGAAGAGCGCGATCCCAACATGCCTTACATAGTGCTGCCGATCTTCGACCCCTTGCGCTCCGACCGGCGCTTCCAGGATCTGCTGCGCCGCATGAACCTCCCGCGGTAAGTCAGTAAGTCTGGCATCACATCCGTCGGTCAGCGCGATGCGTTTTCCTCGGATCCCTTCATCTCGGTCGGCTCCATCAGTGAAACTGCCGTTTTTGAAGTTCCCAGGCGGTTCCCACCGCAAGAAGATAACGGCCGTATTGGCGAATAAGACGGAAAGTGGGTGTGTCACGATCCCGAAGTCCCGTTATGGGAGATCGAAACCCTCCGCGAGGAATGCAGCACTTTAAGGTGTAAGGGGCCGCAAGAGGCGTTAAAATGGAAAAGGGGAGCAGTGTAGCTCCCCTTAAATGCCAAGCCAGGTCACGATCAAACCGCAGCCGCGTCGCCGAAAACCAATCGATCAGTTCTGGCCGCAGCCGCTGGGTTCGCATCCTTCAGCAGGTGTCCGTAAACGTCCAGCGTGATCTTGATGTCGGAGTGTTCCATCTGAACCTGGACACATTTGATGTTCTCGCCCTGCTCGATTTTTAGGGACCCGAAGGTATAACGGAGGTCATGCCAGCGGACCTTGCCGATTGTCGGTAGCTTGGCCTCGGCTCGTTTTGCATCGGCTGCCTTCAGCGCTTCAGTAAAATCCCGCTTCACCAGGTTATCAGCATCCAACGGACTGCCTCCGTGAATGAATACCAGTCCCTTCTTGCCCTGGACTGCACCCTTAAAGTGAGACAGACATCAGAGGGACAGTTCTCACAAAGGAGAACCGATGTCCCAAAGAAAGAAAGCCCGGGTTTTCAGTCGCGAGTTCAAGTTGCGAGCAGTGAAAAGGATGCTGGCGGGGGGAGTCAACCGGCCTTGACAATCCCCCAGGCGGGGCCTAGCATTGAGGCATGGGAAAACAAGAAGAACGGAATTCCGTCACCCGGCGCGACGTCCTCAAGCTCGCCGGGACGGCCGCGGCCTTCTGCACCTCCTTCGGCTTTCTCCATGGCAGCCAGACCGGCGGGGTCATCCAGGACAAGCACCTCCAGGCAAGGTGGCAGCAGGCGGAGATCAAGTGGTACACGGGCAGCGAGCTCCTGCACTCCGCGGCGATCCCGGTGAAGGTCATGAAGCACCTCCAGTCCGACGTGAACGCGACCGTCGAGATCAAGCTGTTCCGGGCCGGCCAGCTGCTGAGGAGCCTGGGAACGATCCAAGCCAAGCACTGAAGCCGTGCCTTTGGAATTCCGCCTCAACCGCCGGCGCACCTTCTCTTTTGTTTGCCGCGCGTGCGGCCGCTGCTGCACGGGCAAGATCATCATGGCCGGTCCTCACGAGGTCCTGGGGATGTCGCGCCTCTTGGGGATAAGCACGACCGAGTTCCTCGCGCTTTATACCGACAACGGCGGCACGACGCTCCGCTCGGAGGTGGACGGCCGCTGCGTTTTTGTGACGGCGTCCGGGTGCAGGGTCCATCCCCGGCGGCCCTTGGTCTGCCGTCTCTATCCCCTGGGGCGGATGACCGACGAAACGGGCGTGGAGCAGTTTGCCCTGTACCCCCTGCAGTCCGACTGTGAGGCCGAAGTCGGCCGCGAGGGGACGATCGAGACCTTCCTCGAATCGCAGGGCGTTGGGCCGTATTTGGAGTGGTCGCGCCGCTACGGCGAGCTCTACCGGCGCATGGTGGGGCTCCTCGACCGGCTCGCCGTCTCGGGCAAGGTCGACGCCGCCGCGGCCGGCGGGCCCGGGCCGGCCGACTCGAGATCCGCGGGTCCAGAACAAGAGCCGGACCGTGCGCCCTTGTCTTTGTGGCAGGACATCGACGCGTCGCTCGCCGAATACTGCGCCGCCCAAGGCCGGGCGGTGCCTGGGGAGATCGACGATGCGATCGCCCTCCACCTCCGGGCCATCGAGGAATGGCTGGATGATCTTGAGTCACGGATCGGCGAAGTCCGGAACGATCCTGAAGGAATACAAGAAAAATGAACTTTCGTAAACCCGCAGTTTTGTGACGGACAGGCCTCAAGGCGTGCAAAGAAGCTCCGCATTCAAAGAGGCCACGGCGAGCCCGCCGCTCACAGTGGCCCCGAGGCTTTGCAAAACTCCGGCGCGCTAAGCGGCGGGCCGAATGTTTTGGTTAACGCGGAAGAAGTTTGTAGGGTCGTACTTCGTCTTAATCGCGGATAGGCGGTCGTAATTGTCGCGGAAGGCTGCCTTCACGCGTTCCTGGCCTTCTTCCATCATAAAGTTCACGTAGGCGCCGCCTGCCGAGTAAGGATGGAGGGCATCGAAGTAATCCTTGCACCACTTCGTGATCACGCCCTTGTTCGCCGGGTCAGGATCGATGCCCACGATCACCAGCGCCCAGTTGGCGTCGCGGTAGCTGAACGCTGTGTCGCTCTTTCCTATTATGATCGCCCTTCCCCGTCCGGCGAGCACGTGTTCTCCTGCCGCGACGATGCAAGGCCTGCTAGATTTATCTTCTCTCTTCACGGAAACCACAGTCCAATGAGATCGAGCTGGAAATAGCGGGGCCGAGCAGTCGTGTATAAACACGCTTGTCGAGAGGTTGGCCTGGACACGGATGGGTGATTCAAGAAGGGGAGGGGAGTCATAAGCTCCCCTCTCGGATGACTCGTGGCAACCTAGTCTGTCTTTAGCCTGGGGCTCAACAAAGATCATTGCATCCGTCCTTGCTGCCCATGGTGCGCGAAAACCCGATACGGCTTCCGCAGCCTGTGGATCCGTGCACTTCGAGTTAAATCCTTTCTCTTGTTCCGGTATCGCATGGGCTCCTGTAATATCAAATGGGAAGGATGATCGGCTGATATTTCCGATGATGCACGCTTGCCGGATACGATTCACGAAAGCGGTCGCATGCGACGCGCCCCCGATGCCAGAGCGGCATGCAAATAATGTTGAATAGATCCCTAACCGTCCCTGCATGGGTTATCCTGGCCTTGCTCTTCACACTGCCGGTCGGGTGTGGTTCTCGCAGCGACTCGACTGCCACTGAGCCGGAGCTCGTGTCTTCCCGACCTGTCCCGCCTGCGCGACATGCGCCCTTTTTCCAGGCCGGCTTCGCCTACTCCCACGTCGGCGGCAGCTATGACAACGACGTGTCGTCCGTCGAACTCGGAAAGATGCGTGCCGCCGGAGGCAACGCCGTCCAGTTCCTAGCCTTCGCCTACGTCTACCGGCTGAACGCCCCAGAAATCGGCCTGTCACAGCAGCGTTCGGACCAGGTCCTGCGTGGAGGCATTTCCCGTGCGAAGACAGCGGGGCTGCGGGCCATGGTAAAGCTGCAGACGTGGGGGCCCGGTTTCCAGGATGGCAAGTTCTCAGCGGATATCGGCATGACCAGTGCTGCCAACTGGCGCGCGTTCATGGCCAACTACCGGCTTTACGTATTGCGCTACGCCCGCCTGGCGGCGGATACGAACGCCGACATTCTCTGCATCGGCACCGAGCTGGCCCAGGCCACTCAAGCCGCAGTCATTGCCGGCGATTGGCGCGCCCTGGCCAAAGAGGTCCGCTCGATCTACGCCGGCCCCCTCACCTATGCGGCTCATTTCAGCGAGGTGGAGGGAGTCCCGTTTTGGGATAGCCTGGATTACATCGGAGTCGACGGTTATTACCCGATCGCCAGGCTGTCCGCCGCCCTGGAGAATCTTGAACGTCTGTCGGTGCGTTGGAACAGGCCGGTGATCTTCACCGAAGCGGGATTCGCGTCTAGTTCCTATGCATTGACGGAACCCTGGAGACCTGGCCCCTATGAAGCGCCTCCCGATTCCGTGCGCCTCGACCTCCAGGCGGAAGGGTGGCAGACTCTGCTTGCCGAGCTGTGGCACCGCGATTTCATCTGGGGCATCTATGCCTGGAAGTGGCACCCCAACCGCACATGGGGCGGCCCGACAAACGCCGACCATACGCCGCAGGGGAAGCCGGCCCTCGACGTTATCCGCCGCTTCTACAAGAAGCTTCCGCCTCGCGCCGGCCCCCGCGATTGAACCGTCGACCAAGCAGTACAGGTTGATGAAACGTTTTTATCCGGTAAAACATAAAGATATGAAGATCCGTGCGTCACCTCCCGGGAGAATGGGGCGTGCGCGGACTTTGCCGGCATTTGCGTGCCAGGCTTCCTCTTTTGAATGGCGTGAAGGAGGTGTGAGATGAAAATTACAACCCGAGCCAGCGGCAATTGCACCATTCTGGAGCTGGACGGCAAACTGGTATTGGGTCCGGAAACGATGGAGCTGCGCAACGCTGTTCGTGAAGCGGCAAAGAATAATTCCAGAAAGATCGTGCTGAATCTGCGCAAGGTAACTTATATCGACAGCTGCGGCCTTGGCGAACTGGTCAGCAGCTACTCCCATGTCAGAAGCCAAGGCGGAAACCTGGTGTTGCTTGATCCGCCCGACAGAATCATGAGCCTGCTGATTCTTACCAAGCTGGAGACGGTGTTTGAGATCTTCAAGGACGAGCAATCGGCAATTGCAGATTCCAAGCAGAACAAGACGCAGCGTCAGATGTGCGGCTGAGAAAGCGGGGGAGAGGCGCGAATGGCGCTTAAGCAAGGCGCCATTCCTCTTGCCTGCCTCCAGGGCCTTCGATCTCCATTCTATTATTAAACCCCGGGCGGCCCATTGCTTGCCCGGGGCTGCCGGCCTGCAAGCCTACGACGCACATTATTCCCTGTAAAATGCTGGGCTTCCATACGCCGTACGCGGGGACCGAATTGATGGAGCTCGCTGTGGCCGCAGGCCTCAGTGAGCCCCAAGAAATATAGGACTGGATTCCCTTCAGTTATCGCAATCTCGGCGCCGGCGGGTCGTGGCTCTCGGACGAGATGCGGAAGATCATCGAAATGCTCGATTTTTGTATCTTCTTCGTGGGCGAGGCGAGTTACCTCAAGCCCTTCAAGAAGACCCACCCGCTGGCCATCCTGTTGTCCAATCTCTACGCGCCCATAGCCCGGAAGAGAGTGGAAACACTCTTCCACAAGCTGCCGCTCGAGATCAAACTGGCCAGGCGTTTCGGGTTTTATGCCAAGCCAGGCTTATCCGCTGCGGCAATCCCGCCTCAGAACTCGACAGATCTTTCACCTCAGGGGTGAGCGCGAGTGCGGCGGATCATTTCGGCAAGGACATCGCGCAAATGTCCCAATGTCTCCAAAGTCATCTGTGTTGGCAGGAAATTCGGAGTCAATCGGTCGAAATAGAGACAGCCGACTACCACGTTTTCTACAATTACCGGAAAAAGCCCGAAGCAGCAGGCTCCGAGCTTGCGAATAATCTGGGAATCCTGATAGCGGTCATCGTGCTGTGCATCAATGAAGACATCCCGCTTGGCCAGGATCGCCAGTGTGAGAGGTTCCCGGCGTCCGGATAAGGGGATCTGAAGCTGTTCGATGACATTGTCGATAGCTGGACCCAGGCCGAGCCGACCACGAACCATCGAACGATCGGGTGTGGCGAGACAGAAGACCACGCGGTCGAACCGGGCACCCCTGTGGCAGGCTTCCATAGCCATCATCAGGACTTCGTTCAACTTGGGCTCATTGCCCGGTTCCGCGGCGGATTTGACCTCTGCCAGGAGCTGATCGAGCAGATCTTCATCGGATCGGGATTCCGGAGTGACAGGGGATGCTGCGTCAGGCTTTGCCGCCGTCGCAGGGCCGGCGGGCAGGGTACCGCCGGGGAGGGAACCGCCGGAGTCCTTTTGTTCTCCTCCGCGCGACATTGTCAGCCGCAACTGATTGCGGAGTTGAAGATCATCGAACGGGATGCCGGCTGTTGTAAATGTGCCCTTGGTTTCGGTCACGGCCTCGGCGAGCACCTGCTGGATCAACTCCAGGTTTAAATCTTGGACCGCTTTGTACTTGCCGAGCAAGAGATCGAGCGCCTGTGCCTTGTCTTCAGCCGAACGCCGATAAATAAAACTAGTCAGCTCATGACTGAATGCTACCAGGGTACCCAGTTTCTCATCATCATTCTGTTTGCCGTAGGTAATCGGATCCACCGATTCCATCGCTTGGCTGACCGATCCGGGAAGCATCCAACTTTCAGCGACTGCTCGCCCCAGGGCCTCATAAGGGAACTGCAGCACCTTCACGCACGCTTCGCGTTCGGTCAGCTTGTTCTCGTTGATCTCTCGGAGGATCTTTTCGTACATTTCACCCAAGTAACAGGCGACCAGGATTTCTCCCAGGTTACGGAACATTCCGCACAAATAGATTTCTTCGGCCTTGGGCATCTGCAGGTGCGTTGCTACCTGGCGCGCATGGTTCGCGGTCAGCATCGACAGGAGGATCAGTTGTTTCAAGCCGGCGGAATGCTTCTCGAAATTCTCCAGAAGCATCAGGCCTCCGGCAAGGCTCTTGATTGCCTCCACTCCCATCAGTGTCACTGCGCGTGCCACGCTGCAGATCGGCTTGCCGGACCGGTTGTAATAGGCCGAATTGGCAGTGCGCAGGACGGCCAGGGTCAAGCTGTAATCACGAATTATCGTGTTGGTCATATGCCGGATGGATGCTTCGTCTTTCCCCATCATTCCCATGACTTCCATAATATGCTGTGAGAAGGCGGGGATAGTCTGCCGGCCCTGGATTATTTTCAGAATGCGATCAATACCATCGCTGCGGTTTACGGCATGAGGCGGCCGAGCCTCCACGCCGCGGGACGGCACTTGTCCGGACGGCATGGGTCGCGGTTCCTTGATTACTCTGCGCGGCGCCTCGTTCTGCGGGAAGCTGTGCGGCGTTGCCGGTAGAGTTTTTCTTGGCAGGGACGAGCCGCACATGTTGCAAAATCGCGATCCGGCTGGTACCTCGGCCCGGCAGCGGTGACAGACTGTGGGCTCGACAGCTTCTGATTTCGCTTTGGTGGTTTTGTCTGCGGACACTGCTGGCATCCCGGAAAATCTCCCTCCCGCAATATGGCAGTGTCATAACTCCATCCGTGCTCGTGCAAAAATGGCTGTTGCGCCTGCCACTCTCTACTTTTCGACGCATCTTTGCATTTACTGTACATCCAGGACCAAACAATTGCGAATCCCGCGATCAGGCTCCTAGCGCATGACGCCGAGAATGTGCTCGATATATTCCTGTATGCGACTCAAAACGTCGGGATCGGATGTGCTGAACTCCACTCCGATATGTATCTTTTTTGCATCGTGATGCAGATTCTTGACGATGCCGGGAATGCCCCGGTCCGGATTGATCCCCAGCATTTCAATGGCTATCACCACCTTGTTTTCCGGCTCGAGGTGCGCCGACTGGTCGCCGCCCTCATGGTTCATGGTTATCCGGCAGCCGCCCGTGCTCAGGTCGGAAACTACGCCCCGGTATGCAATCTTGTCGTCTATGTGGATGGTGGAGGGGATGAAGCAGTCGACGCGCAGGTTCTTCCGCATATCATGCCGTTCCATCGACTCAGGGCAGGAGATGAAAAGCAGCGGGGAAGGCACTCTGACCTGATGAATAAATTTGGACACGAAGCCATAGATGGTCCCGTCGTGAATGAAGATGACTTTGATCGGATCCCCGCGGCTCAGCAGCGATTCGGCGCCAATTACTTTGGGAGTTCGGACGATGAGGAACTCTCCCCACGCCTCTCCGATCAATGTGCTTTTCAGCCGGGCTTCGACGCCCTCAAACCTCAGCACCAAATCCGTTCCCAAAGGGCAGTGGAAGCTGACATCTTTACAATCCTGGTCCGGTATTTCCGCCATGGTAACCCCATCTCTTGAAATCCAGCATATTGCAACGCGCTCTCGGCAGGCCATAATCCCGGTGCGCCTATTTGCTCTTCCAGATTGAACACTAGTTCAGGAGACAAAATTGTATCCCCGATCCGGTCCCATTGTAAATGATGCGGAATACGATTTGTGACCTGCGCTCCTGCGGGCTTCTCCCGGAAACTACCGTCGAGCTCCGGTACGTAGCGACCGGAATTGTACAGTCGCAGGTTGCCGGGATCGCAGGCTATTACAGCTTCAGCGCAATGCCGCCCGGCGCCTACAAGGTGCAAGCTGCACTCAAGGGTTTCAAGACTGTTACCCGGGATGTGATGGTTGAGCTCGGCAAGACCGCTCGAGCCGACTTCACCCTTGCAGTCAGCACCCGGGCCGAGCAAGTGGTGGTCACCAGCACTTCGCAGACGCACGATGCCACGCATTCAGAATTATCCTTGAGCGCCGAAGCCAAGGTCATCACCGAGCTGCCTACACTTACGCACGATGTCACTCACCTGATTGAGTTGATGCCGGGCATACGGCTCGAGCAAGCCGGGACCGTGGGCGGCTCCCAAATGGTCGACCTGGCGGGTAACTTCGCCCTGGGACACGGCACGCGTCGCGGCCAGAGCCCTTTCTACGTCGACGGAGCGGAGAATGTGGGGACGTGGCGACACCAATCCCTGCAGATGCGCAATCCCGTGATGGATCTCTCCCGATCCGACTTCGGGCTGATCCAGACGAAAGAGGGCGGCGGTCGAATCACCCAGCTGCAGGCCAAATTCTTCTTCTGAGAAACGCTTCTGCACGGGGCGGGGAACTTTCCGCCGCCTGTTGTTTCACCTCACTCTCTTCAAATAACCCTTCGGGTGCATGGTGAACAACAGCTTCTCGCGGCTCTCATCAGGCCGGAACTCGGCATGGCTTGCGAGAAACTCCTCGACCGCTTCCATCGGCCCGTATTCGGGATAACTGACCTTGGTCACAGGGTGACCATTGATGTTGGTATCCTGCACAATCAGGTAGCTTCCTACGCTGACCAAGGGGGAATAGGATTCCAACTCTTTCAATACGTGAGGTCGATGGTGATCGGAATCAAGCAGAACAAGAACTTTTTCCCCCTGCACCTTTTCCCTTATCAGGGACACCACTTCGGGTGAAACCGAATTGCCGATGATGAAATCCACTCTGTCCTGCAGAGCCGGCGGGAAAGACCCGGGAGCCACGGAGTTTTTGATGTCCACCGTAATGACTCTACCGGCAGGATTCGCCTGTTGCTGCATCATCGCCCATATTGCGGCGCTCCCGCCCCTGGAGGTGCCCGTCTCCACGATGAAATCCGGCCGGACCTCGGAGATGATTTCCTGGATGATCCAGACATCGTTGGGATTTTGCTCGGTCGGAATTCCCAACCATCTGAGTTGCCACATGGCCGGATTGGCATAGGTCATGATGTGGTAGCGGCGCACAATTTCCTCGGGGGCGACGGTGCGTGAGCCGACGTACATTCCGGCGAGAAAGAAAATCCCCGTCAGGGTTCCGACGAGCAACAGTTTGACGATCTGTACTCCTCTCACTCTTTCACCTCCAAATCCGGATTAATGCTGGATGAATTCTGCCCGGCTAAACCACCGCCTCGAGCGGTGAGACCAGACGATACTGTGCTGTTCGCTCGGGATGCAAGGCTGTTCCTTCGGAAACGCATGGTTCAGTATTGCCGCCGGCAAACTCAACGGAGTTCCGCCAGAGCGGTTCTGGCTCCCAGGTGATCCGGGCTGACTGCGAGCGCCTGCGTCATCTCCAGCTTGGCCTTGTCTCTCTGGCCAAGACCGAGGTGTCCCAGGCCCGCGACAAAATGCGCCAGAGCGAGCCTGGATCTCTGCGACTGCTGATCACCGAACGAGGCGAAAAAGTCGATGCGCGCCGGAGCCTTCTCGAGCGCCTGGTTCGCGGTTTGCACGAGGTCACGGAATATCTCTTCCGCGTCTCCTGCCTGGCCGAGCCGCTGCAACGCAAGCCCCCGGTAATACAACTGGATGCTGCTCTCCGATGTGCCTCCTCCTCCGGGGCGGCGGACCGTCGTGGTGCCGGTCCCGGCCGCCGCTTTCCACGCCTGTTGACCCCCTTCCTGATCCCCCATGGCTTCGAGTGCGACTCCTGCCCAATAGCTCAATTCCGCTTGCCGGCTGCCGCTGCGTTCCGATGGGAGATTCTCCGGAATCTTGCCGGCGGCCTGATAATCGACCAGCGCTTCAGTGTACTGCCGCGCTGTCCTGCGCATGTGGCCGCGGAGCAAATGAGCGTCCGTCCAGTACTCGGCCACACTGAGGGAGCCTCCTTCCCAGACCTCAAACCTCCGCCCGGTCATGAGCTGGATGGCATCGTCGTACTTCCCCAGGACCACCTTGAGAGCAACTTCGCGCGACAGGGCGTCATCCCGTCGCGCCACGATGTCGTGGTTTTTCTCAAGCAACGCCAGGCGTTTTTCCGGAGAGACGGCGGCTGCCTCGTAGAGCTGGTCGAGCTCGAAGAAATGGAGCGGATACTTCTGCCCGCCGGATGTCGCCTTCTCGAGGCTTGCGATCGCCTTTTGGAGAGAATTCACCTGGGGCAGGCGGGAAAAGGCGATGGCGAGGTTTCGATGGGCAATCGGGAACGAGGGATCGAGTGCGACCGATTGCTCCCACAGCCGGACCGCCTCTTCGGGCTGCCAGTCGAAAAGTAGGTTCCCGAGGTAGTAGGGTGCGCGCGCGTCGCGTGGATTCCCCTGAATCGCTTCGTGAAGGATATCGATGGCTTCGTATTGAAACGGGAAAACGTAGTCGGGAGGCATTGTCGCCGCCAGCCGACGGTACTCGGCGGCCTTGGCCGGCTCGCCCAGTTTTCCTGCGAATGAGGCCAGGTAATAGTACAGCAGCGGGGAGAGTCGCGCCTTATCGGGCGCCGCGTGAATCATCTCGAGCAGCACGTCGCTCCCATCCTGCCACAGGCCTGCGTTCAAGTACTCTGCCGCAGTCTCCAGCGCTGTGGCAGGATGGGCGGTCAAAGTGTCTGTCAGTTCCTTTGCCGCTGCCGCGCTCCGGGTTGCCAGCCATCGCTCCGCCAGCGCACGCACATCCAGTGGGTCTGCCCTGTGTGCGCCGGATGACAGGACCTGCAATGCCTCACGCCCGCGTCCCAGGTGGCGCAGGACAGCCGCCTTCAGATTCCAAGCCCGGATATTAAGACCGTTGGCTTCGAGAGAGCGATCCAGGAAGTTGAGGGCGGACGCCAACTCGCGCCGCCGCGTAGCGATCTCGGCTATGGAATAATAGGCAGCAGCGCGCCAGGGAGCGCTCCAGGTGGCCTTATAGTAAGTATCGAAGGCCTCATCGTGGCGTCCCTGCGCCCCAAGGGCGACGCCCAGGTAATAGAGCGGCTCGGCATCCTTGGGTGCCGTGTATTTGGCTGTGAGGCGTTCGATTGCTCTGCGCAACAGTTGCTCAGCTTCAGCATAGCGTGCACGTTTGATCAGGCGGATGCCGAGAGCGGTGTTCACCCGCACATCTCCCGGATCGCGGCGCAGCGCCTCCTCCCAGTAAGGGTCCGGATCCAGAGATGGATTGTGAAACTGCTCGATGCGGAGCCCGGTGAGGTAGAGTTCTTCATTGGTTTTGATGTCCAGGGGTGCAGCCGGAGCCGCAACCGGCTCAGGCATCCTGCCGGCCTCGCGCTTGATTGGCGAGTAGGCGATCAGTTCCTTGCCGGCAGCCGAGAGTGAGGCGCGGAGGTCGTACTCGCTGATGCCGGCCGGCACACGAACTTCCTTCCGATAAGGCTTATCCGGGCTAATGGCGATCTTCTCCTCGAGGAGAACGCGGTCTCCGGCCTTCAGGAGCACCGTCGCCTGGGGTCGTGCCCTGGTGGTGCAGAAGCCGACTTTCGCAACTCCGTCCGGGGTTACGTCGAGGTTGACTGCCACCTCCAGGTTAGCGTTTTTCACACCACCGATTTCGCGGAACGGGTACCAGTACATCTCAAACGATTTGGTTTCGTATGGAAAGAGCCAGCTGTAGTCGGGTTGGTTGTCTGAGTACGCCCCCACCATGAGCTCGATGTAAGGGCCATCCTCGTCTGTCAGAATCTTGTCCCACATGCGGCCGCGCGGGCCGTTGCCCCAGGTCCACAGCTTCTTGCCGGGTACGATGTTGTGGTCGGCGACACTCATGATGCCGGCCTGCCTGCCGTGGTCATATCCTGCGAAGAAATCATCCTCGTAGTTCCACGCAAACATCGAATTGGCGGCAATGTGGTTCTTGTACCAGCTGACATCCATACCGCGACTGAAGTCATAGCCTCCGTAGCGGGTCGTGGCCACCGGCCAGGTGGTGAATTCGCGTTTGTGGTGGTGGGTCACGTACCGGGTGCCGGGAGGGAAGATGACCTGGTAGTTCTCGTTGGCGTGCACCGCGACATTGGCGAAACAAAGCAGGGAATTGTCCACGGGCGTGCGGTTCGAGATCCGCAGTGAAGCCTCCAGGTAAGATCTCCCGGGGCGCAGCGTATAACCGACGGCCCACCGCATCCGATGTCGCACCTCCAGCTCGCCAACCCAGACCGTCTTGCTGCCGTCGGCGTTCGCCTCGACGCGATACTGTACGGGGAGGACCGTGCTGGCGCGATGGTGGTGGGGGATGTTCCACTCAATGCCGCCGGAAATCCATGCGCCGATCAGGCCGATGAGCGCCGGTTTGATGACGTGCTGGCGATAGATGAAGTTGTATTGGTTGGTTTTGTCCACCCCTTCGAACAGCCGCCCGCCGACGTCGGGCAAAACGCCGATGCGGATGTACTCGTTCTCCAGGTACACCATCCGGTAGGCTTTGTCTGCCTTCCTGCCGGTCAGCACGTCATAAAGCGGATACGGATACACTCTCCCCTCGGCTCCCTGCGATGCGCGGCCAAAATAGAAGACAGGATTGGGTTCGGGTTCTCCGACCAGGTAGGTGGGGATGTGGATCTGTTCCTCCCATACCTTTACGGCGGCGGTTTGCGTCGCGGCAGGGAAAACCCGTGCGGCCAGGATTAGCCCGCCTGACAAAAGCAGCAATGCTAAGGGCGCAGGCATTCGCTTCATAGGTCTTGTCCCCCATCCGAGCTGATAGGATCCGACTGTGGTGCACTGGTCCAATGAAAGCTTGCTCCTCAGTTGTGAAAGAGCGCTCTCAGGCATTCTTATCCCAGGGGGCCCGAGAAACAAGGCCAATGAACGGTCTGCCGGATCTGAACGCACATGCGCGACCCATTCCGGATTCCGGCTCCGTCGTACTACTTACTCGCAAATCCTTTGCACGAAGGAGAGGGTTTTCACCTTTGAGGCTCCTTTTCTCCGCGGCTCTGTGGTGAACTCTAGTTTGGCTGCAGCTATGCTGCGGAGCGCTGGTGTTGACAAATCTAGCTGCTGCCGGATATCGTCGGTGACGACGAACAGCCGACTTTGCACCCTCAGGCGGGAAGAGGGGCTTCAGAGCGGATTCCCTAATCCGTATCCCGGAACCCGCCGGTTCCGGATCTCGCTGGAGGTGACCGATGGCCTCAGCAGCAGCCGGCCCGACTGCCGTGCCGGATCGGCTTCTTTCCCTCGACGTTTTTCGCGGTGTGACGATGTTTCTCCTGATTGGGGAAAGCACACATATCTACTCCTATCTCGTCGACCCATCTCTGCAGGGGACGCTCCTGCATACGATCGGGACCCAGTTCCAACACCACCCCTGGAACGGCCTGCGTTTTTGGGACCTCATCCAGCCTTTTTTCATGTTCATCGTCGGGGTTGCCATCCCTTTTTCTGTGGCGAGGCGGGAGCAGCTCGGGGAGAGCCGGGCTCGGATTGTCCGCCATGTGCTTTTCCGCTCCTTCCTCCTCCTCCTTCTTGGCTGGGCCCTCTACTGCATCGAGCCCGGCCGGATCACGTTCCGCTTCCAGAATGTGCTGGCCCAGCTATCCGTCACGTATCTTCTTGCCTTCCTGCTCATGCGGCGGACCCTGGGAGCGCAGCTGGCGTGGAGTTTCGGGCTGCTGGCCGTGACTGAGGTTGTTTACCGGCTCTTTCCCATTTCAGGATATGACCAGGCTTTCATACCAGATCACAATTTTGGCGCCTACGTGGACATGCTGATTTCGGGAGAGCTCTCAGGCGGCCATTGGGTTTCATTCAATGCCGTACCGACCGCTGCCCACACGATCTGGGGGGTGGTGGTGGGGCAATGTCTGATGAGTGTCCAGCCGGCGCGCCGGAAGATCATTGTGCTGAGCGCTGCCGGGATTGCCATGCTCATCCTGGGATACTCCCTCAACCCGATCACGCCGATCATCAAGCGTATCGCGACGAGTTCCTTTGTGGTAGCTAGCGGGGGTTACTGCCTGCTGGCGCTCGGGTTTTGTTACTGGCTGATCGATGTCAGGAAGCACAGGGGCTGGACGGCATTCTTCAGCATCGTCGGGTTGAATTCCATATTCATATACCTCTTCACGGAGAGCGGCGGCACCTCTTGGATAGCCAGGCTGGTGCGGCCGTTTGTGCACGGATTGTTCTCGTGGACGGGGAATCTATCGGCAAGGATTTTGGCCGGCCTTGCGGCTTGGGCGATCCTCTGGTCGATGTGTTATTGGCTGTACCGCCGAAAGATCGTGATCAAGATCTAGACCGGCAAGCCAGGGATCGCAAGCTTCGCCCTGATGACTCAGTGCACCGGCGCTCACGGTAGGCCCCGGCCGCCGGACGGGGTTTGAGGTGATGCGGCGGCAAAGTGGGTATCTGTCGCGCAACTCGGTTGCAGAATGTGCGGCCGAACCCCGGAGGGGTGGAAAGATAATAGCCGGGGGTGTAAACCCCCGGATAGGATGTTGCATTTAATGAGCCCCGGCAGGGGCGAAAGATCTTTGTCGGCAACCATTTTCTGTCGCCCCTCCAGGGCTTGGCGCCGATCTCCGGCTTAACCCCGGGCTCGCGCCCGGGGCTATTGTCTTTCTGCCCCTCCGGGGCGCGCCTGCCGGCCGAACGAGTTTCGCGACCGAAACTAGTTGGAGCGCCGTCTGGCATCCGGCGGCCACTTGGCATTTGGCTCCAGCTTTTGCGGAAATCTTCAAAGCAAACGCTATAGCATAACAATTCAGGACATCCGGACCCAGCGGATTAGGGTGCCGAACGAGGGAGGCTTGCCGAACATCAGCAGGCCGATCCGGAATATTTTGGCTGCGAACCAGACGGCAGCCGCTGCACCCGCGGCGCTGACCACAATCGCAAGGCCGACCTGCCACATCGGTGGAGGTGCGATAGATGTCATCCGCAGCAGCATGACGAAATTTCCGACCGGCGGGATGAAACTCAAGACAATCGCGAGCAGCGAGTTCGGCTCTCGGCTGATCGGCATCCAAAGTATCATGGGCAGCATGATGACCAGCATCACCGGTGTCATCAGGGTCTGCGCCTCTCGCATCTCGTTGACGGCCGATCCGACGGCTGCCATGAAGGCAGCGATCGTGAAGAAGGCAAGCACGAAGAACACGAACAGATAGAGAATGAGCATCGGATCCAGCAGGCCGAGCATAGCGAAGGAAAACAGCGCCACTATGCCGAGTCCCCCGTAGAGCGCCAGCACCAAAAAGCCAACCCCCATCTGTCCCAGGATCTTGCCTGTCATCAGTTCCATGGGAGATACAGCGGAGAGCAGCACTTCCACGACGCGGCTGGCTTTCTCCTCGACTGTTGTGGTCAGAAGGGACTGGCCGCTGGTCATGCAGGAGATCAGGAGCAGGATCATGAATGCACCCGGCATCATCATATTGAGGACCTCATTCGTAGCCCGCTCGCCCTCCTCCGTCACCGTGCGCGATTGCGGGCGGTCCACCCGTGTCAACGCTTCGATCTCGCTGCGCTTCAAACCGGAGGCCTGGACGCGCGCTTCGACAATGGCCTCGCGCAGGCCGTTACGGATGTCGTCCTCGAGGCGGTCGTCGAATTTGCTGCGCACAAAAAGGTCGTAACTGCCAAAGCGCTCCTTTCCTTCTGCACGGCGCACCGCGTCCGGGTGCACGACGATCAGCGCCAGGCGCTTCGGCTCTTTTGTGCGATCGTCGCTCCCCGCCGCCTTGAGCGGTGCCTTCGCCTGCTCCAGGTCCGTTCGGGGATCGAGCGCGACGACATCCAGCTGTGGGGCCTCGCCGAATGCGGCTGCGATCTGGCGCTGCATGGCCTCCTGTCCTCCCGGCGAGGTCGCCACCACCTTCTTCACCGCCTCCGGCGCCGCCTGGGCAGCCTGCCGGCCGGAAGCCTCGCGGCGCTCGACAAAACGCTCCGGCTGCAGGTAGGCCCGCAATCCCTCCGTCACTTGGCCGGTGGGATCCATCACGGCAATTTCGCCGATCACCTTCGGCGTGGTTTGGTTGATCATGCGCGGGAAGACTAATACCATAATGCCGATCATGATCGGCGCGACGAGCATCCCGATAATGAATCCCTTGGTCATCACCGTTGCCGCAAACTCTCGGTACGCTACATGCCGGATCTTCTTCATCGCCTCACCTCCGGCCCGTGGCCGTTTTCGCGGAGCAAAGCGCGCAACCGGGCGGACTCATCACCGGCCACGGAAGCGCTGCCTTCGACGATCGCGATAAAAATGTCCTCGAGCGTGGGCCGCCGCACTTCAATGCGCATCGGAGCCACGGCGGCTGCGACGGCGCGGATGACCGAAGCCGGATCGGCGCGCTTCTGCAGCGATAGGTTCCACGCGGCGCCGTCACGTGTGACGGCAAGAACGCCTGCCACGGACTCGAGCGGGCTCAGGTTTGCCTCCGGATTCATCGGTTCAAACAGGATGCTGCGTGGATCGAACTGGGCGCGAATTCCCGCGATCGTCTCGTCGAGCACCTTCTCCCCTTTGTGAATCATCACCACGTGATCGCACAGCTGCTCGGCATGAACCATGACATGCGTTGAGAAAAGCACCGTCGCGCCGCGCCTGTGCTCCTCGAGCACCAGGTCGCGCAGAAGCCGCTGGTTGATGGGGTCCAGCCCGCCGAAAGGTTCGTCCAGGATGAGGAGGTCCGGCTGATGGATGACGGCGGCAATGAACTGCATTTTCTGCTGCATTCCCTTGGAGAGTTCCTCGCAGCGCTTTGTCTCCACCCCGGCAAGATCCACACGTTCGAGCCACCTCCGGACCCGCTGCTTCAGACCGGGCCCCTCCGCGCCCTTGAGGCGCGCGATGTAGGTGAGGAAGTCGCCGACGCGCATCTTTTTATAGAAGCCCCGTTCCTCAGGGAGGTACCCGATGCGATCCTTGGCCTCGAGCGCCGAACGCCTGCCGAGGACGGTCAACTCGCCGCGGTCCGGAAAAAGGATCGACAGGATCATGCGGATCGTGGTTGTCTTTCCTGCCCCGTTGGGGCCGATTACCCCGTAGAGCGCTCCTTGGGGCACGACGAGTTCCAGATCGCGGACGGCGACCGTCTCGCCGAAAGTCTTGGTCAGGTTCCTGAGCACGATCGCATCGGCCATTGATGACTCCCGTTTGCAGTGGCGCCGCTGCAAGTGCCCTCGGCTTCGGCGCGCGATGAATCCGAATGAAAAAGAATCCCTTCGCATTGAGGCAACTGTTTGGCCCTGGAAAAGCAGCCACGGATTACACGGATTCACACGGAGTCCTCCTCTCTGAAATTCGGGTCGCCAAAGGCCACGTCGTTCCTGGGACAGGAATAGTCCAATCGCGACAGAACGGTAGGGTTGAAATCAGTGAAATCCGTGTAATCCGTGGCGGCTTTTGTTTTTTTGTAGGTCTCCTCCGTTCCAGTGGGCTAAACAATTGCGCATTGAGAATATCATGGGATAGCGGCTACAGGGGACCATTTCCGCGTCCTGCCTCGCCGGCAGACTTGAATCTATGCATGCACCAGGTTGGTGAGGCCGGCCTCCCTCGCCCAGAAAAGGGCACGCTCCCATTCCGCGGCCGTGATCCGGCGCGCGATATCCGGATAGTCGAATGCTTTGTGCATGGGGCGGTATTGGGCCATGATGTTGACGCTGGTGCGGGGCGAGAGCTCCTGTGCTACCCAGCGCACAAAACGGTCGGTGCCTGCTATGTTGTTCGGCATGACCAGGTGGCGTATAATAACTCCTCTTTGTGCAATGCCCTTTTCGTCCACCTGAAGCACACCCACCTGCCGATGCATCTCCTGGATGACCGCCGCGGCGACTTTAGGATAGTCCTTGGCGCCGCTTGAGTACCTGGCGGCCATCGCTCCTTCCTGGTACTTGAAATCCGGCAGGTATATGTCCACGATGCCATCCAGCTTTCTTATCACCTCGAGATTGTCATAGCCTCCCGTATTGTAAACGAGCGGCAGGCGGAGCCCCTCGGCGATGGCAATGCGCAAGCCTTTGATAATGTGGGGGACGACATGGGTGGGTGTCACCAGGTTGATGTTGTGGCAACCCCGGGCCTGCAGGCCCAGCATGATGCGGGCCAGCTCATCGTGGCTGATGAAGCTGCCGTCGCCGCGATGATTGATCTGCCAGTTCTGACAGAAACAGCACAGCAGGTTGCAGTTGGAAAAGAAAACGGTGCCGGAGCCGCCGCGCCCCACGAGCGGCCTTTCCTCTCCAAAGTGCGGATCGGCGGCATAGACCTTCAGCCTGGCCGTGGAGCTGCAGAAACCCTCCTCACCCTTGATACGGTCTGTTCTGCAGGAGCGAGGGCAACAATTGCAGCTCCTGAAGATCTCCCAGAGATCCGACTCGACTGCCCTCAGCTTTCCCTGACGCTCCAGCTGCAGGTAAGCCGGTTCATATTGCGCAGCGGTCGTCGTTTCTTTCGACAGATCCATGGGGCTCCGTGGGTGGCTGCATTGCGCCGGAGTGAGAGCAACAGCGCCTGCGGCCGCCAGCGACTGCCTGACGAAATCGCGTCGTGAAGATCTCATGGCCGGCCTCCGCATAAGGGGCGCTGTGCGCCGATTCGTGCGTCATCGACCCAGATATTTCTTCGGAAACTTGGCCACCACGCAGTAGTTGGGATCCACTAGGTTGCCGATGCGCGCCGTGCCGAGCTGGGAAACCAGCTGGAAAGCCTCCCACTTATCGAATCCGTACTCCTGGGCCAGCCACAGGACCAGCTCCACATGGGCGATCCGGAACGCATCCATGAGCGGGCGTATGCTCCCGGTCGTCATGATGTACTCGCTGTTTTCAATCCTGGGCCACTGGATTTTCTTGTTCTTTACGAGGTCAAACTGGAATGTGACATCCATTGCGGTTTCCAGGCCGGAGCCGCAAACCTCACCGTCGCCCTGCAGCGCATGTCCGTCTCCAAAATAGAAGAGGGCGCCGGGGTGAAAAATCGGGAGATACACGGTGGCACCTTCCTTGATGTCAGGGACATCCATGTTGCCGCCGAATTCACCCGGCCAAAGCCCCCCCCAGCTTTCCTCTCCCGGGGGCGCTGTTGCCACACGGCCCAGCATGGGGTCGAGGGGAACAGTGATCGACTTCGTGCGGCTGTTGGGCAGAGCTAGCGATCCGGTCAGTCTTTTCAGGTCCAGCTTCCACACGAAGCGTTGCGACGGTGCAGGGTCATTCAGCATTGGCGTGGACTTGTCGGCCGTCAATGCGCTCAGGCCGGGCCGGTGCGTGGAAACCGCGGTGTCGTGGTTCGGGGCAAGTTTCAGGATCCTGACCACCAACGTGTCCTCCGGTGTGGCTCCCTCGATCTCGATGGGCCCCACCTCGCCCGGCCATGCGCCGCCGGCCTTTTCATACCATTCTCCCCAGAGAGTGTTGGTGATCAGGATATCGCCGGGTTTCACCCGAAACACGGGAGCACGCTTGGCAAATGTGGGATACCCTTTCTGCGGGGTGAACTTGTGGGTTTCCGCGCAAAGCAGGCACGGTATCAGAAGCAGAAACAATCCGATCACGATCTGAATTCCCATCGATCTAAACATCGAATTCCTCCAACGGTCTGGCGGTCATCACCCAGGCTGGCCGTAGTGGCGCTCAGTTAAGAGTGACCGCAATCGCCTGTCAGTGCCTACACATCGAATTTTTAAGCCCCAAAGGGGCGGTGCAGGAAAGCCCAGGGCGTGAGCCCTGGGATCATGAACATCCGGGGAATCAGCCCTGAAGGGCGATGCAGCGTGCGCCGCCCTTTCAGGGCTGATTCCTTGCGCTGCGGCCGTTCCCAGGGCTTGCGCCCTCGGCTTTGCTGCTGGACCCTTTCAGGGTCCCAATGGGATCCCTTATTAAGCCCTATTCCAGGCTGGCCGAGAATTCCCTCTCTATGCTGCCTCCCCTGCAAACCGGTCCGGCGCAAACCCGCCGGGACCGATCCAAGCCCGGGGCTGCGTTTCGACCGGCTATTCCTTCCCCGTAACGCTGCTCCGGGCACGGAAGCTGTTGATGGCAGCCTCTTCGTTATCATACATCTCGAAGACGTTGTCCAGGCGCGTGAGATGCAAGACATGGGCAATGTTTTTATCGGCGTGCACAAGCTTCAAGCACGCTCCCTGGCGGACCGCGCTCGTATAGCTGCCGACCAGTTCGCCGATGCCGGCCGCGCTATCCAGGTAGGTGACCTGGGCGAGATTTAACAAGACGTTCCGGCTACCCGATTCGAGCGCGCCGACAACCGTGCTGCGGATGAGTCCAGGTGCGTCGGCTATTGTGAACCTGCCGTTCAAATCGACGACGGTAACATCTCCAACCCTACGAACTGTGGCCATGCAGTTCATAGTCCACCTCCCGTCATGCCCCATTGTCACACGTACAAAGACCGCTCATCAAGCGGGAAACAGGGGACGTTCACCCGTGTTGTGATGCGCAATGATCTGGGTCGGAAGCGTTCTGCCGCAGATTTGGTGGATGTCTCCAGTTTCCACGGGACATGAAATCCAAAAAGGACCTAAAATGGAAACAGCAGTTCGCTGGGCCCGGGGGATGCAATTGAAGAAGGATGTTCTTTGCTTCATTGCGGCAATGGGGATGATCTCACTTCTCGATTCGGGGTGCGGCAAAAAGACCCAGGTCCGGCCCCCGCTTGCGGCGGCTGCCAACGTCGGGACACAGGTAGGCATGGCGAGCTGGTACGGACAGCCCTATCATGGCCGCCGGGCGGCGAGCGGTGAAATCTACGACATGGAGAAGTTGACGGCGGCGCACCGGACCCTGCCATTCGGTACGCGGGTGCGTGTTGAAAATCTGGAGAACGGCAGGAACATCGAGCTTAGAATCAACGACCGCGGACCTTTCGTCGAAGACAGGATCATCGACGTATCGCGCGCCGCCGCGCGCGCCCTCGGCATGCTTGGGACCGGCACGGCAAGAGTCCGAATTGAAGTGATATCGTCCGTCGCGGACACACGCGGCGAGATCTTCGCGGTGCAGGTTGGAGCTTTCCAGGACCGCACACGGGCAGAGCGTCTTCAGAGAGAAATGGAAGAGCGCTACGGGACGGCAACCATTTCGGAGCGGACGGGAAACCCGGTGCTTTGGCGAGTGCTGGTCGGCAAGGTCGCCGGCATGGAAGCAGCAGATGCCCTGGCACGTCGCATCCGGTCCGAGAATCCGGATACCATCAAAGCCACTCTGGTCGTGCGTCTTGATTGAGAAAGGTTGGGGACGTTCGCCTGTTGTGGGTCACAGATCTCACGACTCAGGCCGATTTGCACCGCGAAGCAAGTGAACGTCCCCGATTCTGTGGCGGGATCACGTACTCATTTTTGTCCCTTGATCCGTGCAATCATCTGATCGATTCTGCTGCGCAATTGATCCGGAGATTCAGCAAAAATGGAATAGCCCGGTTTGTCGAGCGGGGTGACGCCGGCCTGCCATACATAGGCAGCCCACTTTCCCTCAGGCAGGATCGAATTGCCCGGGGAAACCCACTCATAGACATCACCGTTCCAGTCGAAGATCAATCTTCTGTCCTGAAAGTAACCTTTGATGGCCGCACCGGGGAAGGGCCGGTATGAGACCACGAGTAGTCCTGTAGGGCCATAGATGGCGCAAAACTGCAGCTGGCCCACATCTCCGCTATCGAGGCCGACGCTGCCGCCGCCCCTGGCGAAAACCTCCTTGCCATTCAGAATCAGATAGGCGCCGGGCCCTCTGAAGCCGAAAGACGAGATCACCCCGGGATAGCCCTGGAGCGGTTCCTTGATTTTCACCGTGGGCAGGAGCCGGACCGCCAGCCGCCTGTTGCCGGTGGTTGCCGTGGCAAATTCAATGATGGCTTCCTGATAGTTTTGCAGTGTCAGTTTTTGAGATGAGAGAACCGCTTTAGTCTTGCCGTCCGTGATGGACAGGTCGAGCAGGATGCCATTGTTGTCTAGTTGAAGGAGATACGTCCGGATCCAGACGCTGGTCTCCTTGTCCTCTCCAAGAGCAAGCCCTGACAGCCCATTGCTGCCGGCGCGCCATTCCATACCGTAGGGGAACGCTTTCAGGACATTGACTGCGCCGGGCAGGATTTCGATGATTTCCAGCTTCAGATCCAGGATCATCACCGGTTCCAGGTTATAGTCCACAATAGGCTTCGCCGGATCGCCGCTGCCGGCGATTCTGACTCCTCCGATGCCCGACACCTGGGCGTGGACAACGAGCGGGACTCCAAGCATGAAGATGCAGCCCACCAGCAGAAGAACTAGGTTGTTCAAATTCTTGTTCATGGCTTTTGCCTTTCATCAGAGGGCTTAAAATAGCTGCCTGCATAGATCTTGGGGATGGCATTCAATCGATAATTGCCTCCGGTGACCAACCGAATCGTCCCTTGATCAGATTGCAGGAAAATAACGGAAACCCCTCCCTCCGGCATTGCGGTGCCGGGATGAGGGACAATTATTCTCGATGTGACAACACCCGCACGGCATACGCCCGCCGGGGTCGATGGTTGGGAGGCAAGGGATGTAGTCTGCGTCCCCGGTTCGGTTGCCGGTGCCCGAACCCCGGCCGCCCTTGGTGAATCCGGCCGTTCTTCTCCGGGCATGGCGGAGATGGCCGGCGGAATGGCCCGGTCCTGGCTGGGTCGGGAGGTATAATGCGCGCGGACAGCCAGGAGACTCGATATCAGGAATAGAATCCCGAAGGCCACCGCAATCGGGGCCGGAACCGTGATTTCGGCTGTGAAAATGCGCCTCCAGAACCGAGGGGCGCTCAGCCGTCGATAGGCCACAAGCACGCGATCATCCAGCGAGGGAGGAGCATCGGGCACACGCCAAGCGCGCAGAAGGGACCTGAGTTTCTCGTCAGGGACAGTTCCAGCGAGGCCGGGATCGGATGCCAACGGATTCTTCTCATCTCTTGTCTCACTCATGATTTCTCCCTTTGTCTGCCCTGGTTGCCGTTGAGATACGGTGCGAGTTCCCTCCGAAGGCATTCACGGCCACGATACAGCCTCGACTTGACGGTGCCGACATCCGCGCCTACGATGGATGCGATCTCTGCAAGGCTCTGCTCCTCATATTCGAACAGCACCACAACTTCACGCTGGAGCGGCGAGATCTGATCCAGCGCCTTGCGTACCGCGCAGGACAACTCCGCTGCCAGTATTTCCCGAAGAGGTTCTTCAGACACGCGGGCAGCAAGCATTCCTTCAGACTCCCCCCCGGTTATTTCAATCTCCGACCTGCGAAACCGTTTGAACGCAAGATTTCTTGCTGCTGCGTAAAGATAGGTGCGGAGCGATCCCAGGCGCGGATTGAAACGGCCCGGATTTCGCATTAGGCTAAGGAAGCAGTCCTGCGTTATATCCTCGGCTTGCTCCGCGGACCCGAGCATTCTGTAGGCGAAACGGAATGTAGGATCGCGGTGCCGCTGGTACAGCAGTAGAAATGCCTCTTCATCCCCTCTGCGCGGCCGCTCCATGAGGCTGTCATCGGAGTTCGGATCCAAGGCCGCCATCGTGCGCTTTCTCCCAACCAAAGTACGTCTATTATTACCGCGAAACCGACAAAAGATACGGGACTGCACAAATAAAGAGCCCGGGAGTGCATTCCGAACGGCGACATCGGAATCATTTTTGGCCTAGCCAGCGCCCGTCCCGACGCCCTTGAGGATTGTTCGTATTACTTCCTGGCAACTCCCTTGCCGCTTGGCAAGAACCTTTCACCACCAAGACGCGAAGGCGCTAAACCTCAAAAATAACGAGCTGGATGGCCTCATGGTTCGCGTCTCTGCGTCTTTGCGGTGTATTCCATTGGTTACTGCTATGCGGATGGCACGTTTCCGGAGGGCGCAGGGAAGCCCACTTGGGATCCGGAGGGCAAGGTACTCACCTTCCCTGTCCGCCTGAAGCCCGGCACCACGTACCGCTTCGGCTTGAATGACGAGGACATGTATGGCTTCCAGGATCGAGGGGGCTCGCGGTTGCGGCCAATTACCGTAGGTTTTCGCACCCGAGGCGGGAAGCTCTCGCCTTACCTGGCCTTGAGCCTGAGCACGGTCACCGAGTGCGCCGGCAGCTCAAGTGTGAAGCTGGGTCCGGCATTGGTAATGATGATCAGCTTGGGAGCGACCTTCCTGGGCTCGGCAACCGAGTTCATGGCGCCGAGCTCGGCGGCAAGGACTTCGCCCTTCGCCTCTTTCGCAACCTTCTGCACTCCTTCCAGCTCGACCTTGAGGATCTGCGGCGCAGCCTGCACATTGACGAGCTTGAGGATGATGTCGCCAGTGGCGTTTACACGACTGGCGGTTGCGTAGACGGCATCGAATGGACCGGCCGGCCCCCCGCCCTTGGCTGCGCTGCCGACCGGGGCTGCGCCAGGGGCAACCGGCGCCTGCGGGATCTGATCCGCAGTGAGTGTCGGCAGCGGGTCGAGCCTGGCCGGCAGGACAACATCGCCGCGGTGGTTGGAGAACATTTTCTGCACGAAATACGCCGGTGAGCCAAAGCTGCCGAGCGCGTCGTACCCGATGAGGTTGATCGACCACTGCATGCCTCCGGGGTTGACGTTGCAGAAAAGCGGCGCATAGCAGTTCATAACGACGATATCGGCATTGCGTTCGAGCCCGGTGAGCCAGGCAGCGTCGGCCAATGCGAAGGCCATGTGTCCCGTCGGGCCGCTGCGCGGGCTGTTGGTCGCCCACTCGCCGACGAAGGTCTTTGTCCCGGCGCGATCGTAGTTGTCGTAGTAGTGCGCCTGCGCCAGGGCAGTGGGAATGCTGACGTAGAAATGGTCGTCGAGCAGATCGGGCTTGCGCGCGTGATCGTACTTGTCCCTGGAGCGCAGCGACGAGATCACCTGGAGGTTGGGGTACTTGGCCTTGATCGCATCATAGAACATGGCAAAGCGTCCGGCATAATTTTGCAGGCCGTTATTTAGCCAGTCCTCATTGCCGATCTCGACATAGCGGAGCTCGAAAGGCGCCGGATGCCCATGTTTGGCGCGCAGCGCCCCCCATGGGGTGGAGGTTGCGCCGGTAATATACTCGATCTCCTCCAGCGCCTCCTGAACAAACGGTTTCAGTGCATCGCCGGTGATTGTGGTGCGGCCCTGGTCGAGGTGCATCCCGGCGTAGACGCCGACGATCGGTTCCATGTGCAGGTCTTCGCACCAGTACAGGAACTCGAGCAGACCCATCCCATCGGTGGAGCGGTAGGTCCATGGACTCATATGCCCAGGGCGTTCTTCGAGCGGGCCGATGGTCGCCTTCCAATTGAAACGGTTGTCAAAGTCGCGGCCTTCGAGGTAGTTGCCGCCGGGGAAGCGGAGGAAGCTCGGCTTCATGTCGGCGAGCTTCTCCATGATGTCGAAGCGATTGCCGTTGGGGCGGTTTTTGTACGTCGGCGGAAAGAGAGACACGAGGCTGAACCAGAGTGAACCCGGGTTGGAGGCAGAGAGCACAAACCTCGCATCCGCCGTCGCCTGGACCTGGCCTGTCTTGATCTTCAGCGTGTATTTCTTCCACGTGCCGGTAACCGCGCGGACCTCACCCGAGGCGTACACTGTACCGTTGTTGCCTTCGATGGCAACCGTCAGCGGGCCCTGGAAACCCTGGCCGGCTCGAGCGTAGAACGAAGCGGTGTAGGTGGTATTCGGCTTCACCGGGATGCCCCAGTATCCGTCATTGGCGACACCAACGCGTTGGCCCGCAGCGACGGACATGATGTCAAGCCGCAGGCTGTTCTTCAGGGCAATTGTGTTGACGGGGTAGTTGGCATCAATGTCTATGTCGCCGGCCGCACCGTTGCTGGTGACGAGCCACCAGTTGATCAGGTTCGGATTCTTCGCGACGGCCGGATTGGATCCCGGAGGCAGCGGGGCCGGCGCGGCTCCCTGGGCACCGGCCGGGCTCGTTGCACCACCGCGCGCACCGCGCGGCACGATGGGGCGGTCCTGGAAAATGCGGTTGCGGATCAGCTCCCCGTAAAGGCCCCCGTCATAGGAATAGTTGATCTCTTCGGTCATCAAGCCGTAGAAAATCGGATCGATCTTCGGCCCCGGCTGATCAACCCGCACGGTAAGCGTGACCGGATCGGACAATGCAAAGCTTCCCAGCGCAAGCATCAGCATCACGCCGGCGACCGGTGCCAGCCGGCTCCGCAGTCTGTGCGATCCACGAATACTAACGGTTTGGGTTGGCATATGATATTTCCTTTCCGGCAATCAATTGGTGAAGGGTCCCCTTCGCGGAGAGGCCATTTTATTACGGAACCATGGATCTACGTAACACATGAATCCCTTTGCGTATGTTACGTGGTCATTGTATCGGACGCATTCTCAGGAGTCCTTTCCGGCCCGGCAAGGATTGGCGCACAAGGCCTTGCATATCTGCCTGCCCATCAAATGCGCAACTCTGCGTTTTGGTTTTTGAGCAGCTTCTGAAGCTCCTTCACGTTCAGTTTGCGGGGCGAAACTCCCTTCATGGCTGCCAGCGCCGCTGCACAACCGGACGCATGGCCCACCGCCATCGCCGGCGCCATCGAGCGCGCCGACTGGAACGGTCCCTGCTCACAGGAGATACAGCGTCCTGACAGCACAAGCCCCTCTACCTTCATCGGCACCAGTGAGCGATAGGGAATATCGAAGCCCTCGTGCCTGAAGAAGTAGCGCTGGCCATGATACTCGGGCATCGGGTTCGAACTGATGGCAATGACATCGGGAAAGTGAATGCCTTCGATCGCATCCTTTTCGGTTACGGTATATTCGCCGATGATCCTGCGCGTTTCCCTCACCCCTATGGTTGTGGCCGTCTGCGCAAGGTAGATCGACTCTCCCGATTTCTTCCGCAGTGCCTGGACGTCATCCCAGAGTTTCAAGCGCGCATCGATCTCCGCCTTCGTCAAAGTCTCAACATTCGTTCCATCACCCGCAACGCGAGGTCCCCACCGCACTACATGGTCGCCTTTGCGCATGCCACCGAAAGGACCCTGGATCGTGGCGGGCACGCCGCCGAGACCATACATCAAGCTCATCCCCATGCGATCGCCCGTGGCCGCAGGACTCATGAAAGGCGCGCCGGCGGCGGCTGCGAGGTCGCCATCCCCTGTGCAATCAATCACGACATCCGCGACGATGGCCTGCCTGCCGGATTTGGAATGCACGACGATCCCGGACACACGGGAACCTTCGAGCATCGGCGCAACAATCCAACTGTGCAGGCGGAGCTTGACCCCTTCCTTCCTGAGCAGGTTCAGGCAGGCAATCTTGGCAGCCTCCGCGTCGAACGGGACCGTGTAAGGGATGTCTCCCTTGGTGACATCATGCTGGACCGATCTTTCGTAATTATCACTATCGGCAACACCACCCAGCCTGACCAATTCTGCGATGTACTCGGCCGGGATTCCCTTTACGGTCTGCAGAGCTTCCGGCGCTCGCTGGTTGCGGAAGCCGTTGTAGCAGGTCATCAGCCCGGCGGTGCCGTTGCCTCCCAGAAATGCGTACCGCTCAACAAGGAGCGTGTCTGCCCCGCTGCGGGCTGCCGCCAATGCAGCAATGACGCCACTTGCGCCGCCTCCAGCAACAACCACCTGATGGCGTGCCACGATCGGTGTTTCGAAGGTTTCGCGATAGCTCCTCCTTGCATCGGCTCCCTGTTGGGGGGGCCGGCCTTGAAAAGCCGAGCAGACTCCGGCAGCCGCAGTCCCAAGTGCTGCTTGAACAAAAACACGACGTCCCAGACCTCGAGGCGATTTGGCACCCTGCCTGATGTTTTTCATGGCGATTCTCCTGAGTGTAGCCAATCCGAAGATTTGGTGTATGTGTTGCCGGTCATTTGTAGCTCGTATGACACAAGATTGGCAACCTAAATGCGCCCACGCTGTGTTAAGACGAACTGGAAACGATGACAACCATAATCCCAATTTTGGTTACCGGCGCCTCAACCTCGAAATTCAGCCCGCCTTAAGAGAGTGCAGAAATCTGTGACGTTTCTTCGCGGATCTGGCTAATCCCTGCGGCGCTGTTTGCGACCGGCATTCCAGTCGGGCCGCCTCCGATAGCAGCCATTGATTCAGCTCCAACCGCAAATCCGGGTTACCTGCCGGGCACGGCGGTCATGAAGGAGAGGTTGTCGGAGCCAAAGATCTCCGTCGCCAGCAGCGGCGCAGCGGATCGAATCTCGATCCTCCCTGCCATTACTCCATTCGTGGCCTGGATCCATTGATACAGCAGGGAAACACGCTGCTCTCCGGGGTCGAGGTCGGCCTCGTAGGTTCCCAGAGAGCGTCCCTCGGCATCCAGAGCTTCCACTCTAACATGGTTGGCTGCGGCGCCGACATTGGTTATGCTGAGGCCGCTCAAGCAGCCGCTTCCGGTCCTGCACCCGCCATGCTATCCTGTGATTCCATAAGCCAGGCCTATTCCCGACCGCCTGTCAGGGGTGTGCGCAAACAGCCGACGGGACAGCATCCAACGCATTTGCGGCAACATAATTCCAGGGAGATCCTACCATGGCGAAAAAAGTGCTCTCCGCCGGTATTGGGGGCGGAATCGTTATAGTGGTATGGCTGTTTGCGTCTAATGCCATACTGCCATACAAGGGCAACATGATCCATAAGATCGCGCCGAACCAGCTGGCCATCCACCGCGTGCTCAAGGAAAACATTGCCGAGCCCGGCACCTACACATGCCCGTACCTTGGCCCGGAGGAAGAGAGCCTGCTGCCGGATTACAGAAATCAGCCTGTCTACTCCATTATCTATGAGGGCTACAGGCACAGTGGCGCAGGTGCGCCGCCGTTTCTATTTCCCATCGTTATACCCTTTGTCGTAGCGTTGGCGGCATCCTGGATGCTGTCGATGACCTCGGAGAAGATCCTCTCGAGATATTACAGGAGATTCCTGTTCGTAGCGCTGCTCGGCGGGATCATTGCCCTGTACGACGATATCCTGCAGATCAGTATGGGTCCCCAGCCCGATGACTACCAGATCTTCCTGGCCGTGAACAACGTCATCACCTGGGCTCTGGCGGGTCTGGTGATCGCCTGGCGGGTGAAACCCGTAGCCCGCTGAAGATCCGCAGAGCGCAGCCTGTCCCGAATTTCAGGAGATTGGATCGGATCATGAAGATCTTTAAAGCTGGCGGCTTCTATTTCGCACTCGTGTTCGGGGCCGGCTTTGTGCTCGGGCCCATTCGCATTCTGGGGGCCGTCCCGCGTTTCGGCACGAGGATGGCCGAGTTGATGGAATCGCCGATCATGCTTGTGGTCATCGTGGCCGCAGCGCGGTGGATTGTGCGACGTATGTCTGTGCCGCCCACCGTGGCCAGCCGGCTCGGCATGGGTTGCATCGCGCTTGCGCTAATGCTGGCTGCTGAGTTCCTGTTCGTGCTCCGGCTCCGGGGCCTCTCGATCAGCGAATACCTGGCAACCCGCGACCCGGTGTCCGGCACGGTCTACTATATGATGCTCGTATTGTTTGCTGTCATGCCGCTGCTGGCGGCGCGAAAATAAGCCCCCGACAGTCCCGATTCTCTCGCCGGAGGCGAAGGCACCTGTTTGTCACGTGGCTGCATGAGATATGTTTGTTGCCTGCCATTGAAAAGTTTGCAGAAGGAGGATACGCCGATGTCGAGTAATTCAGCGACAAATCGCGGGAGCACGCAATCAGGCCCCCACCTGATCGTGGGTGGTTTTGCCACGCTCGCCTTTTTATGGATTGCCTTTCTAGCCTTCGATGACATCACCACGGATAACGCAACCAGTTTCACGCTGGAATACACCTTCCTGCTGGCATGCGCAGTCTGGGGCCTTTTTGTGTCGGCCAAACTGATCCGGAGAGGAAACCACATCCTGGGACTGATCTCGCTCTTCATGCTGGCAGGAGCAGTTTGGGGACAACGCAAGGTTGGACCCGGCACGGTTCCGAGCTGGCAGCTCGAATACCTGGCGACACTGGCCGGGATGCTCTGGTTCCTAGTGCTTTCTGCGATTCTGGTGGCGATGGGTTTCAGATGCCATAGGTAGGCAGGCGACAGGGCATAAGGGCATCGAACAGAGCGGCGCAGTCGAATTCAGCAAACGAACCACGAAGACTCCAAGACCTCAGAGAACCAAGAGCTGCATGAAAAGCGGGCCGCAAATTTTTTCTTGACAAGATAAATTAAAAGCTATACTGTGTATATTGAATATACTAACTAGGTTAGGAGGCGGCCTTGTTCATTGCCCTATCGCCGAGCCATCCGGATCCAATGTACAAGCAGGTCACGGATCAAATCAAGAACGCAATTGCCTCGGGTGATCTGAAGCCGGACGAGAAACTACCCTCGGTCCGCGAACTCTCCGAGGCCCTCAAGATCAGTGCCATTACGATCAAGCGTGCCTATCTGGATCTGGAGAATGAAGGCTATATTTTCACTCGTGCCGGCATGGGTTCTTTTGTAACCGAGATTGATCGGAGCCGCCTGCGCCACGAGAAGCTCGCGGAATTCCGGACCGAGTTGACGCAAATTCTCGGAACGGGCGCCAAATTCGGCATATCGGCCGACGACATTGTGCAGCTGATCCGTCAGATCCAGGAGGACTGAAATGCCCCCCATTCTGGAAGCGAGGAGCCTCACCAAGCGATACCATGACTTCACACTGAGGGATATTTCCCTCGAGATTCCCGGCGGCTGCATCGTGGCTTTCTTCGGACCCATTGGGGCCGGCAAGACCACCCTGATGAAGCTCCTGGCCCGTCAGATACCGGCAAGTTCCGGAACTGTCCGGGTCTTCGGTCTGAGCTATGACGATCGGGAAAAAGAAATCAAGAACCGGATCGGATACGTCCCGCAGGAACCGAGCTTTTACGTCGACAGGTCCGTCGGATTCAATGCCCGCTTCGCCGCACCCTTCTTCGAGCGCTGGGACGGCGGCGCATTTTACCGGATGCTCGACGAGTTCAAGATCAGCCGGGAAAAATCGGTCAAACACCTGTCCAGGGGGCAGAAGACGCTCTTTTCGATTGCCCTCGCACTGTCGCACGAAGCAGATCTTCTCATACTCGACGAGCCGACGGCGGGCCTGGACATTGTATTGCGCTGCACGATTCTCGACCGCCTGCGGCAGTTCGTCGCCGACGGGGATCGGACGGTCGTGGTGGCATCCCACATCACCGATGGCCTCGAGGAGATCGCCGAGTACGTCAACTTCCTGGACGAAGGGAAGCTTGTGTTTCAGTCCGAGAAGGACGAGCTGCTGGCCCGGTGGAAACGGGTTCATTTCAGGGAAGGGGCTCTCAGTCCCGACCTGGTCAGGCAATTCGTCGATGTCCGCGAGCAGCCCTTCGGCAACTCGGGACTCACCCGGGACTTTTCCGCCATGCGCGAGCAACTGGCGCCGGGAATCGCCGCCGGCGACGTCAAGGTGGAGAACGCCCGTCTCGATGAAATCCTGATCGCAATGCTGAAAGGAGAGTGACATGTTCACCATCGCCCGCAAGACGTCCTTTTTCTATTTCACTCACCTGGTCTCGTTCTGCGCGCCTGCATGGCCCGCCCTGCTGAAGGGCAAGGGAGGGATCATCTCCATGTTGGCGTTCTGGGTTCCCTTGTGGCTCAGCAGTTCGGTCCTGTGGAGCGAAAAGCAGGAGTCGTACGCGCTCCTGCGAATGCTGCCGGTGACCGACCGGGAGATCGTGCGCGCGAAATTCGCCCTCGCCCTCGCAGCCGCATTCCTCTACTGGCTCATTTTATTGCTGTTCAACTGGTGGGCCTGGAGTTCCGCATGGGAGTATCCTTTCTACATGGCGCTGGCCAATTTGACCTGTGCCATTTCCTTGCCCCTGGCAGCCTGCTGGTACATCTTTTCCTGGCGGTTCGGCCAGTCCGCGCTGACCGTGGGCGTCCTTGCCTTCATCGTGCTCGCTATCATCCCAACCTTTGCCCTGAATATCGATCGCTGGGATTGGGTCGGCGCGCCGGGAATCGCGGCCGCCCGCTGGCTGGCCGAGGGGCCGTGGTATCTGCAACTCTATCTCTTCCTTATAGCGCTGGCGGCCTATTACGGGCTCATGCAGGTGGCTGTCCGTGTGAAGCAAAAGAGTGAGGCGTCTTTATAAATCAGCTTTGTCCGGAGGTTGAATGGGCATTTTCCGGCCTGATGCCGGAGGGAGGCTTCCCATGAAAGGTAGCAGAGTTTTATGGATGGCGCCGTTGTTGCTGGTCCTGGCAGGGCCGGCCCAGGGGGGCGAACCGCCCGCCGAGGAGTACTACTTCGCGATCGAAATCAACGGGACCGTCTGTGGCTATAGCAAGTTCACGACTGCACCGCTGTTGCAGGACGGCAGAAATATGCTCCTGTTGAAGCACGAGATCCTGATGCGAGTCGCCGCACTGGGGAGCCAGGCCGAAAGCAGGCTCAACCTGACGTATCACATCGATCCTGCCACAGGTCGTTTCACCTACCATGACAGCACCATCGAGCAGGGAGAGATGCAGCTGTTTTCCAAAATCCGCATCGAAGGCGGGCAGGCATTCGTCTCCGGAAGCGGGATCAGCCAGGAACAGGTTGTTCCGCTTCCGCCGGATGTGGTGCTGGCCAACACTTTATTTTATCCGCATCTCGTGGCGGATTTTGTCGGCCGCAAGTTGGAGGTCAAGACCTACCAGATCTTCGACGGGCGGGACGCCCAGGTTCAGGAAACCACGTATACGAAGATTGGAACCGAGACGGTCCGGCGCGCCGGCAAGACGTATGAAACCATCGTTCTCGACTCATTGAACAAGTGGAACGGATTGAAATCGAAGCTGTGGCTGGATACCGCAACGGGCATCGGCGTGCAGACGCAACATCCTAACCGGCTGTCGTACCTGGCCGACGCCGCGGTGATGCAGGCGCTCCAGACTGCCAATCTGGACTCGAACCTTCTAGTCAAAGCAAACGTCTCCATCCCGAATGTCAAAGGAATTTCCTACATGAAGGTGCGCGCCACCATCGAACCTACCGGCCTGTGGGTGTCGCCGGAGGCGCTCAACGTGCAGGGACAGCGGTTCACCGGCACCGTCAAGGACAATCTCGTGGAAGGCGAGTTTGAGGTCGAGCATCGCCGTTATGATGGTTCGAAGGCGCCGCCGTTCCCGCCCGATTTCAGCCGGGACCCTGCGATGAAGGATTACCTCGTGCCATCGGAATTGATCCAATCGGACGATCCGGTCCTGGCGGAGAAGGCACGGGAAATCACGAAGGGATCCCGTGATTCCTGGGAAGCTGGGCGCCGGCTGAGCCGCTGGGTCTCCGAGAATATCCAAGGCGCGATTCCCGGCGGCGGCACGGCCCGGGGCGTGTACGACTCACGCAGTGGAGAATGCGGAGGCCACTCGTTCCTGATGGCGGCGTTCTGCCGGGCAGTCGGGATTCCCGCGCGCGTGGTCTGGGGGTGCCTGCATATACCTGACCGCGGAGGAATTTTCGGCCAGCATGCCTGGAACGAGATCTATATGGGCGAAGCTGGCTGGATCCCCGTCGATACGACAGTCGGGGAAATCGACTACGTCGATTCGGGACACATCCGCATCGGGCTTCACCAGTCCACTACTACGGCGCTGAATGCGCGCAAGATGGAGATCCTCGATTACCGGATCGGCTCGGGCGGCCCTGCGGAACCGCAGACCTCGACCGAAGCGAAATTCGAGAAATACCTGGGGGAATACACGCACAGCAGCCGGGGCAAGGCGCAGGTTATCGTTAAGGAGGGATCGCTGGTTCTGGACATTCCGGGGAAGATAGCCCTCGCACTAAAGGATCCGGACGAAAAGGGAATCTGGCAGAGCAAGCTAACCGACAGCGTCTATGTCACCTTCGGGGGGACAGATTCGGGCGCGATCACCGAAGCTCGCATTCACGAACTCCTGCCGATGCGCCGCACCGGGCCGCTCGATGCGCCGGCGGCGGATGTGCCCGCCGAGCTCCGGGGCTATCCCGGGAAATACCTGCTAGTGCAAGCGCAGGCCGAGTTCCTGGTTCAATATGAAGGCGGAGTCCTTCTCCTGAATAACCTGGCGGCGAAGCGGATCATTCGTCTGAAGCCTCAGGGCAATGAAGGCCGCTGGCAGGACGAGTCCGGTAATCTGTCCCTCCGTTTTTTAGATGGCAAGGGAGAGGCAGAGTCGCTGATCATGGAGTCTGTTACCCGTTTCCGAAGATAGGCCGGGTTCGGGCCGTCGGTCGAGAAAGGGAGGCTACAAGCCGGATTTGGATCAGTGGATATTGCTGGACATCCAGGGGAATGAAAGCGCGCGGGCTGAAGCTCGCGCTCACTAAACTCATTACCTGGGGACAGGCTTCAGCCCGTCCCAGCGAAAATGTCACCAAAATCTGTTATCGAAGCAGGAGCAATCATATGAATTACACAAACCTTGCATTATCGATTCTGGTTGTGGCCGTGATATGGCATGTCACGGCAACCATGATGATCTATGAAGCCTTGCGGAAGAGGAGTCTAAAGGTGAGCTTCATCTTGTTGCGTTTGCTGGCTCCGAAATACGCATCGCAATACCGAGAAATCACCCGGAAGGAGACAGGCAAAACCGGGGCTCTATTCTGTCACTGGATTGTCTCGATCAACACGGCACTGGTTGCAGCGATTCTGCTCATTCTGGACCAGATCAGCCGGGGGCGATCCTGAAGGGCATGCAATCGATGTCAGGGGTGAATGGCGCTTGTTGATCTTTGCATTTTATGGAGACGGTGGAGGTGGGGTGGAAAGCGTGCACCCACTGCGGCAAGATGCTTTCACCTTCAGCCGCCCGCAGTCCGGATTAGAAAGAGTACAACCGGCGGGAAAACCTACGCCCTGTATAAGGCAACCTTGAAGGAAAGGCCGGAGATCCCCTCGCCCTTTCGAGCCGAGAACGGACTTGACATTCTGTCGCAGCACTTCATCCGCGATTCCCGACAGCGGAACGGGATCATGGTCAGAGATGGAAAGGAACGCCCGGCAAGCCGGCACGCACCGCCCCGATCTCCCGCATCAATTCTACATGTGTAGAAAATGTTCTTGACACCGCCGGGGCCCTCATGCGAATATTTCTACAATTGTAGAAAGGAGCATTTCAATGAAATTGAGCGAAGGGGAATGGGCTACATTGCGCGTCTCGTTCCTCATCCTTACCCTGATGGTCCTGGGCGCCGCATCGTGCAGTCGTGACCGGCGCCCGTTGGATGTCCGTCTCCAGGAAGCTCTCAACGATGGGCTCCGGAAATACGATGTGAAAGGTGCATCCGCGGCGCTGATATTTCCGGACCAGAGTATCCGGCTCGTGGTGGGAGGCGTATCCCACGATGCTATACCCATTCGGCCGGACATGCTGTTTGCCATCGGGAGCATCACGAAGAACGTGGTCGCCGCCCTGGTTTTCAAGCTTGCCGAGGAGGGGGTGCTGTCCCTGGAGGATCCGTTGCACAAATGGCTGCCGGCGTATCCCAAGGTCGACGGCGCCATCACGATCCGACAATTGCTCGCCCACACTAGTGGTCTCTATATGTTCTGGGAGAACCAGAAGATCTGGGACGACCTTATCAAATACCGGGACAGGATTTTTACTCCGGAAGAAGTGCTGTCGTACCTGAAAGACCCCCACTTCCCGCCCGGCAAGGGATTCCGCTATTCGAACACGAACTACCTGCTGCTTGCGATGATCCTAACCCGCGCGACCGGCGCCGGTCTCTCCACCGAGTTCCGAAGGCGTTTCTGGCAGCCGCTGGGCCTCAGCAATGCCTATCTGTCCCTGGAGGAACAGATCCCCGGCCGGCTGGCTCATGTCTGGGGAGATAATTTCGAAAAAGATGGATCGTTTCGAGACATCACATTTCTGCCCCGTGCGTCCCATGAGAGCATTACATATGGCTCGGCCGGCCTCTTCATGACTGCGGAAGACCTCGCCCGCTGGTGCCGCCTCCTCTTTGAGGGGAAGGTGCTGCGGCAGTCATCGCTGGACGAGATGCTGACTATCGGCAAGGACGGATACGGGTTGGGAGTGCAGGTCTTCCGCAAAGGTCTTGTGGACGGAGAGAAAGCAATCGGTCATGGAGGCGCCAACATAGGAACTGCTGCCTATATGATGTATTTGCCGGAGCACCGAATGAGCATCGTGCTGATGATCAACGCATTCAACAACAAATGCATTAACCACATCACCGAGGATCTGGTGAGTATCAGCACGGAATACCTGTCGTCACACGAAGCAAGATGAGGATAATGGTCCCGGTGTTTCATCATCTGTCCAAGCCGGACGAGTTCATGCAGAACACGCTCCAGTATTTGAAGCCGGACGGCCGCCTGGTTATCACTGTGGTCCTGAACAAACGCAATCCGCAAGCCAAGCCCCGCACGTCCACCCAAAACGATCCGTGCGTAAGCGATCCCGAGGAAACGAAGAGGGCCATCGAAAAGATGGGTTTCGCCTTCGAGAAGGTCGCCATGCATGACGATCCCAATCCAAGCGTGACCGTCATCTTTTCCCGTTGCCCGGCGGATTTGCGGGAAATGGCCGCCATTTCCATGCAGCAGTGAGCATTGCGGCACCCGGTGATGCCGGCATGTCCTCGGTCTCCGGCAGCAATTCTACAATTGTAGAAAGAGTTCTTGACAGGGGCGGCGCACGCGTGAGAAACTTTCTACAGATGTAGAAAGGAGTGATCCCGATGAGATTGAGTGAAGCGGAATGGCAGATCATGAAAGCGCTGTGGCGCTGCCAGCCGGCTACGGTCCGGGACCTGATCGAGCATCTGCCTCCCGATGTGGACTGGGCCTACACCACGGTCAAGACGATGCTGACACGCCTGGAAGCCAAGAAGGCCGTCAGCGAGCGCAAGACTAAGAACGTCAGCGTCTACGAAGCCCTCGTATCACCCCAGACGGCCCGGGGCAGTGCTTGGAGCAATTTCCTGAACCAGGCATTTGACGGTGCGATGGAGCCGCTGCTCCACTTCCTGGTCAGAGAGCGGAAGTTGACGAAAAAGCAGCGGCGCCAGCTGTCTCAGCTCCTCGAGGAGGAAGAGCTCAAAGAAAGGGGGAGGAAATGATCGACCTCTGGAACCTCATTTCGTATCAATGGTGGAACTGGATGGGATCCATGTTTTGGCAGGCCAGCCTGTTGATCCTGGTCGTGAGCGGCCTGGACTTGCTGATCCGGCGCTGGGTCTGGCCGCAGGTGCGGTATGTGCTCTGGTTGCTGATCTTCGTAAAGCTGCTGATACCCCCCGGCTGGCATCTCCCCACGGCGGTGGTTCCCCGGCTTTTCGGGGAGACCCAGGAGCTGTTAGGCCGGGTCTGGGACCGGCAATTCCCCCTGCCGGCAGCGGCTCGGACAGCGGAATCGGCGCTGCCCGAGTCAGCTACAATCCCGCAGCCGGTGACCGGCCCCGGCCGGCCCGAAACGGTCCCCGCCGCATCTGCGCGGCTGCTGCCGCAAGCATACCTCTTTGCATTCTGGCTGGCGGGCATGGGCCTCTTTCTGTTCTTGTTGATCTTCAAGATGGTCAAACTTCGCCACTGGCACCGGCAACAGGAGGAGCGCAAGACCATTCCGCCGTGGTTCCACGAGCTGCTGGTCGAGACCAGCCGGCGCCTGAATCTGGAGCGGCTGCCCGCGATCGTTTTTTCCGGGGATGCGGTGACGCCCGCGGTGTATGGAGTGTTCCGGCCGGTGCTGCTGTTGCCGGAGCACTATCTGAATGACCTGAGCAGGAAGAAGCCGAGCATGTCCTGTTGCACGAGCTGTGTCACCTGAAGAGGGGAGACCTGTGGATTCACGGCCTGGTCCTGCTGCTGCAGGTCGCGTACTGGTTCAACCCGTTTCTGTTGTGGGCTACGCGTCAGCTGCGCCATGTACGGGAGATGTGCTGTGACCAGACCCTGGCTGCCCGGCTGCAGGATCGGACTGCCGCCTATCGGCAGACCCTGCTGAACACAGCGCGGGAGCTACTGACGGAAAGGATTGAGCCCGGGATGGGCCTGCTGGGAGTGTTCGAAGAACCCTTCTGGCTGGTGGCGCGGATCCATTGGCTGGAGAAAAAAACCTGGCAGCATCGCAAGTCCATTGCAGCCACGGCCACTCTTGTCATCCTGGGTATGGCGGTTCTGGTGATGCCCATGGCCGGCCGGCCCGCTGTGATAAGCCCTACCGGGGACCCGGCCGCCCCGGCTCCCTGGAGCCCGGCTTACGCTGTCCAGCAATATGCGGAAGCACCCGCTTCCGGAGCGGCGGTGAAGGCGGTGTACTGCCGCATGATCACGCGGGCGATCGACTATTTCCTCTGGTTCGAGGCCGATGCGCGCTTCTTTGCCATGGAGGAAGGCTGGCATGCGCCCAACAAAATCGCACTGATCGAGGGAGGTCGCACTTTCATTCTGGATAAGGAAAAGAACCGGTTCCTTTTTCTAAACCGCGACCGCAAAACCTATCTGGATGTCCCGCCGCCGGTGAGTCGGGCAACGGCATATTCTTCTGAACTCGCACGGTTTTTCGAGGAGCGCAAGAGGTCGGGGCGGGTGGAGTCCCTGGGCGATACACAACAGATCCAGGGCCGGGTGTGCAGGGGCCACCGCCTGATCGACTGGAGCGCCTACGGCGACGAACAGACGGAGCGTGCGGAAAACATCGTGTGGACCACCAACGATGTTCCTTTTAATGTCGCATTGTTCGACGAGGTGCTCGTCAACATGCGTCTGCTGGTTTCCAACAAGGATGAATCGCTTCTGCAGGAGATGCAGCAACGGATGAAGGGATTCCAGATGGGAATTGACTATGAAACCCGGCGGTTCCCTTGGAGAACCCGGTATGTGATGCGCGAGGTGGAACTGGCCGAAAAACTCTTGCCCCCGGATGTCTTCCTCGTGCCGCCGGACTATACCGGGCTCGAAAAGCTGGACGTCAAGAATCTTCGCTGAGGATTTCGGTATTGGAGTGAGTGAAATGAAACGCTGTGATGCAAGAAAGATATCGATGTTTTGCGCGGCGATGGCTGCCGCGGCCCTGACGGCCTTGATAGCCGGATTCGGCGCGGCGATCGGCTTGGCGGGAGACTCGAATATTCCGCGAGCGAGCGCGACGGACCGTTGGGAAAGTGTCCGCGCATTGATCCTGGAAAAAATGCAAAAGGATGGGCTTCCATCGGTGGCCGTGGCTGTCGCCTGGGATGGAAAGATTATCTGGGGGGAGGCCTGGGGATGGGCGAACCTTGTGAAGAAGATCAAGGCAACTCCGCAGACCATGTATTCCCTGGCATCCGCCTCCAAACCGGTTACCGCCACGGGATTGATGGTCCTGGCTGAACGGCGACTTGTCGATATCGACAAGCCCGCCGACGATTACCTGGGACCCGTAAAGCTGACAGGCTATGCCGGCAACGCTTCGCAGGCAACGGTCAGGCGGATCCTCCAACATGTAGCCGGGCTGCCCACGCACGTGAATGTCATTTTCGCGAATGGGCCCTACAAACGGCCGAGAAGGGTGTCAGGTCTCCAAGATCCAAATTTGGATTTTGGAGACCTGACACGATGAGCGACTCGTCCAATCTGTGTGATCCCGTACTCTACCGTATCCTGCCATTCGTAGCAGTCCCGCAAATCCGATTTCCGTGCTATCCTAGGCCGTCCTGAAGGTATTTTTTTACGAATGACCATTCGTCGTTTTGTGCAGAATGAGGAGATCGCCAGTGAATAGAAATCCAGCGTTCCGTCCCATACCGGCGTTGTTGATATGCTTCGTCTTATCCCTTTTCAGCCCGGCTCGCGCGCAGCAGCCGAAAACCGCTGCTCCTGCCGCAGTTTCCCAGATCAACACGGGCTTGACTGCAGTCGCGGGTGTCGATCGGGTCGTGGTGCTTCCCGGGAAAACCTACCTCAATGGCTATACAGGCTATGGCTTTCCGCCGAGACAGGACCGGCGACGGGGCGCTCCAGTCGCGCCCGCTGTTCCTCCCGGACCCGCGCCGGCCACAACCTGGAGCAAGACATCAGGTCCCGGCAAGGTCGCATTTGCAGATGCGAAGTCACCGGTGACCACCGCCACTTTCTCCACTCCAGGCAACTATGTGCTTCAGTTGACCGCCGATAACGGCCAAACGAAGGCTGCTTCCACCCTGAATGTCAAGGTGGTGACAGCGCCGCCCTCGGCCCACCTGGATGCGGTTTATACCAAACATTTCAAGATTGACAATCCTCTGTGGAGCGCCCGGGCAAGGGCCCTGATGGTGAACTGGATTCCCCATTGCATCGATCAGATCAACCGGACCGACCTGCAGCAGGGGCCGGGGGGCATCGATAATTTTGTGGAAGCCGCCAAAGCCATGGCGGGCCTTCCCCACGGAAATCACAAGGGGTATGTGTTCTCGAATGCCTGGGTGCACCAGACGGTGGAGGCGATGAGTATCGCGCTCATGATCGATCCCCAGGGGGACGCGGAGATCATCAGGGCCCATGCGAAAATGAGAGCGACGCTCGACGACTGGATTCCCAAGATCCTGGCCGCGCAGGGGAAAGATGGATATCTGCAGACGGCATTTGCGCTGCCTCGCCTGGGCGGGCGCGGCAACGTGGAGCCGGGACCGTTTGAGCGCTGGGCGCGGCGGGGCGATCACGAGGGATACACCGCCGGGTATTTCCTGGAATCGGCCATCAACCATTACCTGATGACCGACAAAAAGGATGCCAGGCTGTACAACGCGGCCAAGAAACTAGCCGATTGCTGGTACGACAACCTTGGGCCGGCTCCCAAGAAGGAATGGTACGACGGCCACCAGGAAATGGAACAGGCACTCGTGCGCTTCGGCCGATTCGTCAATGACATGGAGGGCGAAGGCAAAGGCGAGAGATACATCCAGTTGGCAAAATTCCTGCTCGACTCACGCAAGAACGGCAGCGAATACGACCAGAGCCACGTGCCGGTCATTCAGCAGTACGAAGCGGTCGGGCATGCGGTGCGCGCCGTGTATTCCTACTCGGGCATGGCCGATGTAGCCGTGGAGACCCATGACACCGACTATCAGAGCGCCGTCATGTCGCTCTGGGACAACATTGTCAACAAGAAGTATTACGTGACCGGCGGCGTCGGCAGCGGTGAGACCTCTGAGGGTTTCGGGCCGAACTATTCGCTGCGCAACAACGCGTACTGCGAATCCTGCTCGAGCTGCGGCGCGATCTTCTTCCAGTACAAGATGAACCTTGCCTATCGCAATGCCAAATATGCAGACCTGTACGAGGAGACACTCTACAATGCCCTGCTGGGAGGGGTGGATCTCGAAGGCAAGAATTTCTACTATACCAACGCGCTGGAGTCCAATTCAGCGCGCTACCCCTGGCACTCCTGCCCGTGCTGCGTTGGCAACATACCCCGGACCCTGCTCATGCTCCCCACCTGGATGTATGCCAAAAGCGCCGACGGCATCTATGTCAACCTTTTTGTCGGCAGCACCGCAACCGTGGAGAATGTTGCCGGCACCGATGTAGAGATGGTGCAGGCGACGGACTATCCCTGGAACGGCAAAGTCGACATCACGGTGAATCCTAAGGCGCGCAAGAGATTCAGCGTCCGGATCCGGGTGCCCGACCGCAGCGTCAGCGACCTGTATCAAAGCTCGCCGAACGCCGACGGCATCACTGCGATTTCGGTCAACGGTGCGGCCGTGAAGCCGGCCATCACCAACGGCTATGCTGTGATTACCCGCGCATGGCGAGCCGGGGACAAAGTCAGTCTGACTCTTCCCATGAAGGTCCAGCGCGTCACCGCCAGCAGGAAGATCTTAGCCACTCAAGACAAAGTGGCCCTGCGATATGGTCCTTTGGTCTACAACATCGAAAGCGCCGATCAGGATATTACCCGTGTACTGAGTCCCGGGTCGCCGCTGACCGCTGAGTGGAGGGGAGACCTTCTGGGCGGAGTCATGGTCATCAAAGGCGCATTTGCCGACGGCTCCGCGCTGCTGGCCATTCCCAATTATGCCCGGAACAATCGCCTTCCGGAGGCTGCCCCTCCTGCACCCCAAGTTGTTGTTGTGGTTGCGCCCCAGGCTCTTGCCGGCTTTGCGCAGCGCCCGGCTCCGCGTCCTCCCACCTCGATCGTATGGATCAAGGCGCGCTGATTTCCGCGGAAATCGTCCAGGCTCCTGTCACACGGGAGCCTGGATGCGTTTGCCGGCACGCTGGAAAGCCATGCGGCACCCAAGTAGGCCCCGGCCGCCGAGACTGTCTCAAAACATGGCGTCCCGGAGGGACGCAGAGAAAATAGCTGGGGGTGAGCCGCGCAGCGGCGTCACCCCCCCGGTTACGACAAACACAGGCACCAGCCCTGAAGGGGCGACAGAAAACGATTGAAAAACAAAGGCTTCTGTCGCCCCTCCGGGGCTATATCGGATATGTGTCCTATCCGGGGGCTTGCGCCCCCGGCTATTATCTGCCGCCGCGCTGCGGCTGATTCAGCAATTATCGACCGCGGTGGAGCTGCCGCGAGGGAGTTCTGAGACAGACTCACCGGACGGGGCTTGAGGTGCTACGGTGGTGAATTCAGAATGCCGCTTCATGAGAAAGTCTGACCGTCCTTGCGCGGCTGCTAATTGACAGCACCGGTGACGCGAAAGGTGGTCGGCCGTGCCGAAACACGAGACGATGACCTCGCGCGAGCGCGTATTGAAGGCGCTCAACCACGAGATCCCTGACCGTGTGCCGCTGGACCTCGGCGGCAACCAGACCGGGAATCACAAGAACGCGTAATTGCAACTGCTGGCTCACCTCGACATCAAGTAAGATCCCATCATCATGGACGCCGTGCAGCAGTTGGCTCGGCCGTGCGAGGCGGTGCTGCAACGGTTTCACGTGGACACGAGCTACATCGCCGCGGGCACGCGGGCGGATTGGAAGGGCGGCATCGTCTCGAATGTGCGCCGCGGCAGGCACTGGTTCGATTAAAATATCCTCGTTCCATCAACCGCGTCCATGCGCGCCTGCTGCGGCATGCGCAGCCATCCTGACTTTCGAGGGAGGGCGCCGCCAGGGTAGCGGGTGAGCCGGTCATTCGTAGTGGGTCCACATACGGATGACCTTCACCGTCCTGACATCGTCCAAAACCTGATAAACCAGCCGATGCTGGATATTGATTCGCCGTGAGCAAGCGCCTGCCAGGTCACCCACCAATCTCTCGAATGGCGGCGGAAACTGGTAGGGATCTTTTCTGAGAAGGTCGAGCAGGCGCTGGGCCTGGGGCTTGAGACCCGAGCGGGCGATCTTCTTGGCGTCGCGTTGCGCCTGTTTGGTGAATACCAGCCTCCAGGTCACCACTTCAACTCCTCGACGCACTGATCCACCGGAGTCTTGAGTCCTTTACGAATCGATCCCCTCATGCCAGGGATATTGCTCAGGTAAATGCTCTCTTGAATGGCGCGCCAGTCTTCCTCCGATATGAGGACCGCGGAATTGCGCTTGCCGGCGATCTGGATCGGCTCGTGTGATTCCGCGACGTCGTCAACCAGACTGTAGAGTCGCTTCCGGGCTTCGGTGGCAGTGATGCTCGTCATGATTATCTCTCCTTAGCGTACGCCATAGCGTACGCTGTCGGTTTCCGGATGTCAATCTCCGAATTGGCGCCGCAGATGGGTGAGGGCTGTTTTGGACGCAGGCCAACGTGGAAACGCCCTGCTTTTCGCTGTCCTCATTGGCCGATCATCTGAGCTGCCTGCTCACGAGGAATGCGTCCTCAGGGAGCGGTTGTGTCGGACAAGGTAGGCCGCCAGTCCTTCCTTGTCCAGGATCTCCTGGACCTCCTCCCAATCCACGCTCACGCCTCGATCCATCGCCTCGACTATCCGGATGATGCTCAATGCCACTTCCGCAGTCTGACCCATCCCGCGGGATCTGACAAAATCGATCGCATCCACGAGGACTGCATTTGCCTCCGCAAACGTGATCGGCGCAGCGGGACCATGCGTTGCGCTCCATTCCGGCCGGTCCAGGATGTCGTTCACATGCGAAAGGATCAGGTAGGTCGCCCTGCCGATGAGCTTGAGGTTGCTCGGACTCACGTTGGTCATGGTGTTACCGATAACCCGGCCCAGCGCGGCCATGACGGCGGTCGAATGAGTGTTGAGGAGCATCTTCAGCGCGATCTGGCGGCGCAAGGTGATCGGATCGCCGGGGAAATCCAAGGTCAGGGGCACCCAGACATCCCCCCGCATTGACAAAGGCAATATCGAGTGGCTGAGCTTTTCCAGGTCATCCTTGCCCGAAACGGTAAGGATCGCCAGCGCAGCGCCGCGATTGTGAAAAAGTTCGATGAATCTTCGGGCGTCTGATCCGGGCTCGTCAAGTTCGCGTGTTTCCTCGTCCATCAGAACCAGAACCCCAAGGTCTCCGGTCGCGGGGCCCCGGCGCTCGATATTGGGTCCGGCAAAGGAGAAGTCGTAGGAGAATTCCTGATCATTCCCCGCGTTTTGGAGGCTGCGCAGCGCTGCCTCACGCAGGTAAGGGTCCTGCACCTCGGCTGCAAAGGCGGGTCCATACCGGGCCGGATTGAGCCCTCGGAACGGCCGGCCCAGGAAGCTGCGCCAGGCGGAATGGAGATCGTGAGCCTCCGTCCACACCTGCGCCCAGCAGCGGCGCTCCGGATCCTCGACTTTATCCAGGGGATACAGGCGGAAGGTGGGGCTGCGCTCCGTGCTGTCGATGAATACGGTGATCAGAGCGCGGTTGGCCAAATAGGTGGAAAAGTGATTCTGCCGGTAGGTGGATTTCTCAAGGTCCGTGAACCTTGCCAGCTCGTTCGCGGCGGTCTCAACCGCCTGCCGGGCCGCTTCGAAGTCCGCCAGCCCGCTGGAAATGCCGGAAATTGCGCCAAAGCCCAATTCACGTAATTCGTTCCGGTCGAGACAGGGCTCGAGGATGCGCTCGAGCGCCTCTTCCAGGATGACGCCGACCACGAAAGTTTCGATCGTGGTCGCCTGCATGCGAGTGGAGCCGGTGATGGCCTGCGGTCCTGTCGTCAGGTTGATGTTCGTAATGGCAGGATTGCGGAGCACGGCCGCGCTGCGCTCGAAGGGCAGCAGCACGGATACGGGATTGTTGCAGATAAAATAGAGATTGCTGCGCGCCTCTGCCCGTGTTGCTTCGTTGGTCGGCCCATACTGATCGAGCGCCGCCAGAATTGTGCCGATTACCGAGGACGTTTCTCCTCCTTCGGTTACGCAAATGACAACGTCTCCGCGCCGGATGCCGTGGTCCTGCAACTGCAGCCTGCCGATCAACTGCAGATCTTCAAATCCTTCCAGGGAACTCACCAGAGCCCGGTCGGCTCCCGTCATCTCGCCCGTCAGCGCGTCTTCGATATCATTCCCTACCCGCGCGCGCAGCCTCGCCCAGCAGGGGTGCTGTTTTATCCTTTTCCAGAACGGCCGCCAGAAGGTGCTTTCCATCTGCTTGGCGAGGCGGCCGGTCGCACCGCAGCCGTACACATAGATCTTACGGCCCGCCAGCACGGCTCTGACGATGGCCCCTGCGGCTTGTGCCAGGGGCGCGACGTCCTGTTGCAGCTGTTGTATCCTCTCGGAAATATCCCGGTCCACCGACAACAGCATGCGCAAGCCGGCCTCGGTGTCCGATTGCAGGACAAAGCTCAGATTCCAGGTCTTCGGATGCCTTTGTTCGGTCTGGAGGCTGTAAAGGTGAAACTGCTGCTTGCCGGCAACGTAGTCGATCGACATCGGCGATGTTTCGAGCTTCAAAAGTTCCAGGAGTCGTGACATTCGATAGGCCTCCTTGTTTATGCTATTCTGCCGACATCGCAAGCAATGTGGCGTCGTCCTGAAACTCACCGCCGCTGAACTCGGCGACCGTCCGCATCACCTTGATTTGCAGGTCGTAGGCGCCGAGGAGGCGGTGTCTCCTCATGACCTCGATCAGACGCGGCTCGCCGAACTCCTCTCCACCGGAATTCCTGACCTCCGTAACGCCATCTGTAAACAGCAGGAGCCGATCTCCGGGGCCGAATGCCACTTCATCTTGTTCATATTCCCAATCGGGAAATACTCCGAGGACCGCTCCCCCTTCCCGAAGACGGGCATGCGAACCGTCCTGCTTGATCAGGATCGGGGCGTCGTGGCCGGCTCGGGTGTACGTCAGGCGTCTCTTTCGGGTGTCGTACAGACAGTAGAAAAACGTGATGAACCGGTTCGTGGCGATATTGCTGCAGATAACCTTGTTTACCCTCGAACATAGATCCCCGGGCTGCATTGCGTCCGATGCAAACGCTTTCACGGCCGCCTGAAGGTTGGACATCAGGAGTGCGGCGGGCATTCCCTTTCCCGAAACGTCGGCGATGCACAGCGCCACCTTGGCGTCCGAAAACTTCAAAACGTCGAAGTAGTCGCCACCGACGGCGCTGGCCGGCTGCCAACCTCCGAATATCTCATGGCCGGGAATCTGGGGGATCTGCTTGGGCAGCAGGCCACGCTGGATCTCGCGGGCCTCTTCCCATTCCCGCTCCTGACCCCGCATCCGGAGATTCTCGATGCCGAAGCCGATCCGGTCAATGACCAGGCTGAGGAACTTGAACTCCTCCTCATCGAAGGGGTCCCCCGACAGTTTACCGCCTACGCTCACAAATCCTGCGAGTTCACCCTTGAGCCTGAGCGGAACGAGCAGGCTGCAGTTCGCCTGGCGCAGTTTGGCTGTTTCCTCCTCGGGAAGGGGCGTGCTCCAGGGATCGAAGATCGTCTCCATGTGTTCGAGCACCCGGCTTTCGGGTGCGAACTTCACCCGGCCCACAATCTCTTCCACGCCGCCCGCCTGTGCGGCTGCCCAGAACGCCAAGTCCAGGGGAGCCCTGGTGAAGATGGTTACCGAGGAAGTTCTCAACGCCTGCCGCAGGTGTTCCGCCGCCTGCCTTAGCATGATGTGGAGATCTGCAGCGTCGCAAATCTCACTGTTGATTACCTTGATCTGCGCGTCAAGCCGAAGGCCCTTGCGCACCACCCGTCCCCGGGCGATGTGTGTATGGAGGGTGTTCAGCAGGCGGCTGTTTTCCCAGGGCTTTTGCACGAAGTCCTGCACCCCGCGGCGCATCGCCTCCACAGCGAGGTCGACACTGCCCCAGCCCGTCATCACCACCACGGGAAGAGTACCGTCCAAGGCCTCGATCTGGGTCAGCAGGTCGAGACCCTCCTTCCCGGAAGTGGTATCCCGGGCGTAGTTGAGGTCCATGAGGACAATGTCGAAATGCTGTGATTTCAGCGCCTCAATGACGCCCGCAGGAGATGTCACTGAAAACGTCTGAATACCCTCGCTTTTCAGGAGCAGGCGCAGCGCCTCCAGCACCTCTGGTTGGTCGTCGGCAATCAGTGCCCGCGGAGCGATCTTCCCGGCGAGTTTTCGATCTACTTGCTGTTTGAGCCCTACCATCCAATACCCTCACCTGTCTCGAAAATGCCGCAATCAGCACCCGATAGAGAGCAACCGGAGTGCCAATCGGCAGCGGCAGCTAGAAATTCAATAATACCAGCACTTACATCGATGTAGGGGCTGCCTGCTTAAACGTTTCGTGACCGCTTCTGGGATTGTTGCGTCCCAAACTCGCACGCCGCGGATCCGGGGATAAGTTGGTTTTTGTCGCGAAATTGGTTCGACCGGTAGGCAAGCCTTGGAGGGGCGGAAAGTTAATAGCCCCGGGCGAGAGCCCGGGGTCAGGCGAGAAATCGGCGCGCAGCCCCGGAGGGGCGGCAGAAAATGGTTGAGGACAAAGATCTTTCGCCCCTACCAGGGCTCGTTAAATGCAACATCCTATCCGGGGGCTTGCGCCCCCGGCTATTATCTCTCGGCCCCTCCGGGGCTGTGCCGCA
>CAYGWQ010000005.1:0-54389 GCA_964353465.1 uncultured Acidobacteriota bacterium
CCTTGTATCCATGCCCGTCTGCACCGCCTCGCTACGAAATCTGGTGAGAAATGCGAGCTAGGAAAGGAGCTTCTCCAGGCGGCGGCAGATGGCGGCTCCGACCTCACGGGTGCCAAGCGTACCCTGTATGTCCTCGGTGCATTCTCCAGCCCGCAGAGAGTCCTGGACGGCCGTTTCGATCATGGCCGCTTCCGCTGCCCATCCCAGATGTTCCAGCATCATCTGCGCCGACATGATCGCTCCAATCGGATTGGCCACGTTTTTGCCGGCGTATTTGGGAGCAGAGCCGTGCACGGGCTCAAACATGCAAACGCCATCGGGCCGCATGTTTCCTGAGGCCGCCAGGCCGAGACCGCCCTGCAGCTGTGCGCCCAGATCGGTAATGATGTCGCCAAACATGTTGCTGGTGACGATGACCTGGAATCGCGCCGGCTCCCTGACCATCATCATGGCCAGCGCGTCGATGTAAAGGTGTTCTGCCTCAATCATGGGAAAGCGCCGGGAAACGTCCGCAAAAGTGCGCTGCCAGAGGTCCCCGCAATAACGCAAGGCATTGCTCTTGTCCGACATCGTCACTTTTTTAAGCCGGTGCTTCACGGCAAAGGAGAAGGCTGCTTCCAGAATCCGCTCCACGCCCTTGCGGGTGGTGATGCTCTCCTGGATTGCCACTTCATCCGGCGTCCCCTTCTTGAAAATGCCTCCGATGCCGACGTAGAGATCCTCCGTGTTTTCTCGGAAGACGGTAAAATTGATGTCTGCTTCGGTAGCGTGCTTCAAGGGAGTCAGGCGTCCCGCGAGGAGCTTTATGGGGCGGACGTTTGCATAAAGGTCGAGTTTAAACCTGATGCCGAAGAGAATGTCGATTGCGTGCTTCATGTCCGGGATCCGGGGATCGCCAAGCACTCCCAGCAGGATCGCGTCGAACTCGGAACGGAAGCGGTCGAGTGCATCGCCCGGCAGGGATACTCCCTCCCTGAGATATCGCTCCGCTCCGAGGTCAAACTCCGTCATCCGGATATCTTTGCCGGCGGCTGCAGCCACGGTATTCAAGACATTCCGGGCCTCGCAAATCACTTCTGGCCCAATGCCGTCTCCAGGAATCACCGCGATTCTAATCATAAGGAATCCAAGATATTAGCAGGATGATTCGGTGCACTTCATGGCTGCCGTCACTATGAAATCAGTATTGCATCAGAAGGGGAACGGGTACATGATCCAACTTGCAAGGATCGAGAGAAGAACGAAAGATCCAAAGAGATAAAGAAAGTACTTGACTCGCTCTCGGGTGCCATTTTTCGCCAGGAAGGCAAAAACCAGCGACACCAGCGCGCTGAAAATAACCATGAGCAGGAAATGATCGTTCACTTTTTCCTTCCCATCGCGATGTCGAAAGCATCAACGACCACCAGCATATTCAGCAAGCCCGCCGTATATATAAAAACATTGCCAAAATTATAAGAATAGGCGGCAGGATCGCCCGTTCCCAGGCCTCGCAACCAAGAGAGCCAATACAGCAATCCGGTTCCTGCCTCTGCGACCAACTTCAGGATCGAGAAGAGGTCGGAGAAGTCGGGATTAAAGAGCCTTCCCTGCAGCTGAATTCCCAGGGCGAACATCACGCAGATGGCGGTCAGAAAAACGAAAGCACGATCCCACTTGCGTAACACGGCGTGGCCAAGACCCGGCACCAGCAATCCCGCCACGCAAGCCACCACCGTTTTGAGGATTCCGCCCTCTGCCGGCAGGGCGTTTACCTCCTGCGGATACGATTCCATGTCCATAGGTCACAAATCTTACGGAAAGGGTGTGGTACAGTCAAGGGAAAGCCTTTGAGCGCAAGTAATTCGGCTTGACAGCTACCACGGCCGACCATAACATGGCCTTGCCGTGAGCCCTAACTTCGAGGATGCTTATGAACCTTGACACTCTCCTCCGTGCGATGATCTCCAAAGGAGCCTCCGACTTACATTTGAAAGTCGGTTCGTTCCCTCACATCCGTGTAAGCGGCGAACTCATTCCCCTTGGGGACTATGGAAAGGTCAGCAAGGAAGATACTCTCATGATGGCCTTTTCCATGATGACCAACAAACAAAAGCAGCGGTTTCGAGACAATGCCGAGGTTGATCTCGGCTATGGTCTCAAAGGGCTTGGGCGTTTTCGCGTAAATGTCTTTCAGCAGAGAGGCTCTGTATCGATTGCCATTCGCGCCATCCCCGTCAGCATCTTGAACTTCGATGACCTGTTCCTGCCCAAGGTCCTGCAGAAAATCGCCAGGGAACCGCGTGGGCTGGTCCTGGTAACAGGAACAACCGGAAGCGGGAAATCCACCAGCATTGCCTCCATGCTGAATTACATTAACGAGAATCTCACGCGCCACATAATCACCATCGAGGATCCGATCGAGTTCTTGCACAACGATCGCCTGAGCATTTTCAGCCAGCGCGAGATTTCAGTCGATGCCTCAAGCTTTGGCGAGGCCCTGCGCAGCGCATTGCGCCAGGATCCCGACGTGGTTCTGGTTGGTGAAATGCGCGACCTTGAAACCATCGAAACCGCGCTGCTTGCGGCCGAAACCGGGCACTTGGTCTTCAGCACGTTGCATACGGTCGATGCGCTGGAAACCATTAACCGCATCATTGCCGTCTTCCCTTCGCATCAGCAGCGACAGATCCGCCTTCAGCTTGGCATGGTATTGCGAAGCGTGATTTCTATGCGGCTGATCCGGCGCTCCGACGTCCGCGGCCGTGTACCCGCCATCGAAGTCATGATCGTTACCGAATATATCAGGAATTGCATCCTGGATCCGGAAAAGACCCGCTTGATTCGCCAGGCAATCGCGGCGGGAACCTCCCAGTACGGGATGCAGACTTTCGATCAATCGATCTACGAACACTACAAGGCGGGGCGAATCACTTACGAAGATGCACTCAATTACGCTACCAATCCCGACGAGTTCAAACTCCGCGTCCAGGGGATCTACACTACAAAGGACGCTGCCATCGAGGCCATGGAAGGCGAGCTTTCAGGCCCGAATCAGTGATGGATGCGGACCCTGTTACAAAGCTCATGCAGAAGGCCGGGGCTCTGTTGGCCCGCCGCTCCTATAGCCGCGGGGAATTGAGGGCCAGACTGGCCCGTCATGGTGAAGCTCAACAGATCGAATCTGTTCTAGATCGCCTGGAGCAGCTGAACCTTCTCAACGACGCTGAGTATGCGTATAATTCTGCGGTCCGCTGGATGCGACAGGAGGGTTGGGGACTTGTCAAAGTGCGCTCTCTCCTCCTGCGTCGGCAGGTTTCAAGCCTCATTGCCGAAGCGGCCATCGATCGTGTGCGGCTGGAGATCGGGGAGACGGGCGCATTGGAATCGTATCTCGACCGGCGTGGCAGGACACGCCCTCTGCCGGGGGATCGCAGGGGCATTCACAGGCTCATTATGATCCTGCAGCGCCGGGGTTTTCCCTCCGAAACCATCTGGGAGGTCCTTCGACAGCGAATCCCAGCAGCCGCACGGGACAATTTTGAAACGGGAGAATGACTTGCTCAGCTGCAATCAGATTCGGGATTCCTTCCTCAAGTTCTTCGAGCGCAGCGGCCACCGGATTGTCCCAAGCGCTTCCCTCATCCCATACAACGATCCGACGCTGCTCTTCACCAACGCCGGCATGAACCAGTTCAAGGACGTATTCCTTGGCAACGAGAAGCGCCCTTACACGCGTGCCGCCAGCAGCCAAAAATGCATGCGGGTCAGCGGTAAACACAACGATTTCAAGGATGTAGGGCACTCAACACGCCATCATACTTTCTTCGAAATGCTGGGCAACTTTTCCTTCGGAGACTATTTCAAGGCAGAAGCGATCCGATTCGGATGGGATCTGGTCACCCGCGAGTACGGCTTGGATCCCCAACGGCTGTGGATAACCGTCTTCCGAGAAGATGATCCCGCATGGAAAACCTGGCATAGGGATATTGGAGTGCCCGAAGGGAAAATATTCCGGCTCGGCGAAGCCGACAATTTCTGGGCAATGGGTGATACCGGACCTTGTGGCCCCTGTTCGGAGATTCACTACGACTTCGGGCGCAGCCCGCTCCCCGACCACGGTGACTGTGATCTCACCTGCCCTTGCGGCCGCTGGATTGAGGTGTGGAATCTGGTGTTCATGCAATTCAATCGCGATACCGCCGGAGCAATCTCTCCCCTTCCCTCACCATCCATCGATACCGGGATGGGGCTGGAGCGCATCACGACAATTCTGCAGGGCAAGAGCAGCAACTATGATACGGATCTGTTCCGGCCCCTACTCGAAGAGGTCTCCAACATCGCCGATACCGAGTATGGCATCAATCCCAAAGATGACGTCTCCATGCGCATCATCGCGGATCACGCCCGTGCCACGGCCTTCCTCCTCGCCGATGGGCAATACCCAGGCAAAGACAAGCGCGGTTATGTGTTGCGCAAAATCATGCGGCGCGCCATCGTCCATGGCAAAAAACTTGAGATCCATGATGCCTTTCTTTATCGCATCGCCGGCACCGTAGTCAGCAGGATGAAAGAGGTCTACCCTGAGCTGGTCGGCATGCGTGAAACCATTGCCAGGGTAATCAAGCAGGAAGAGGAATCGTTCGCGGATACCCTCGAGCAGGGTCTGGTGGATTTTAACGACCGCGTGCGCAGGCTGGCAGCTGCCGGCCTCAGCACAATTCCCGGAGACGAGGCGTTTTTCCTCTATGACACCCAGGGCCTGCCGCTGGAAATCATCGAAGATCTCGCGCACGAGGCCGGATTTCAAGTGGATGAAGCGGGCTTTGCGGCGGCCTTGGAAGCGCAGCGGGAACGTGCCCGCCAGGATCACCAGGATGGGAAAGTCCAGGAACATGTTGCCAAAACTGTATTTCAGGGAAAAACAACTTTCGTGGGATACGAGTACAGCGCTCCCATGCAGGCTGGAGTGCAGGCTATCCTGGTGAATGGAGAGCCAGCTGATATGATTCACTCCGGCCAGACCGGCGAGATTGTTCTCGATCAAACCCCGTTTTACGCAGAGGCGGGCGGACAGGTCGGCGATACCGGGGTTATCACCCTTGAGAACAGCTCCGCAAAGGTCACGAGCACAATCTATCGAGGCACGACCATTACCCATCTCGTGGAAATGCAGGCCGGCGCGGTCCGAACAGGAGATCCGGTTCAGGCACAGGTCGATCTGGAAAAGCGGCGACTGACCATGAAGAACCATACCGCAACACACCTATTGCATGCAGCCCTGCGCCGGATCCTGGGAGCCCACGTGAAACAGGCGGGTTCTTTGGTGTCGCCTGAGCGGCTGCGATTCGACTTCAGCCATTTTTCGCCCCTCAGCCCGGCAGAGATTGACAGGATCGAAGATGAAGTGAACGAGCAGATTTGGCTGGATATCCCATTGAGAACCACCATCATGGATCTCGACACTGCAATGCAGTCAGGCGCGGTGGCTCTCTTTGACGAAAAGTACCAGGAGCAGGTCAGGGTTGTCGAGATCGCCGGGTACAGCAAGGAACTCTGTGGCGGGACCCATGTGCAGGCTACCGGATCCATTGGACTGTTCAAGATCATCTCCGAAGGAGGAATCGCCGCCGGCATTCGCCGCCTGGAAGCCCTCACCGCCCGCGCCGCCCTGGATCGTTTTCGCGCGCATGAACACACGCTTGAATTTATTCATGTACAACATAAGGTATTACCTCAAGAACTGCCGTCATTCCTAGATAAAATGCATGCTAGCCTCCGGGAATTACAGCGGCAGATCGGGGACTTGAAGCTGCAAAATGCCCGCGCCGATCTCGCCGGCCTGCTTGCCAATTCGAGATTGGTCGGTGGAATAAAGGTATTTGCGCACGTCTTGCCCGAAATCGAACGCGCCAGCATGCGCGCTCTTGCCGATGAACTGAAGAACAGATTGGGAACCGGAGTCGTCGTACTGGGCGCGCCCCAGGAAGATAAGGTGGCACTTATAGTTATGGTCAGCGCTGATCTGGCAAAACGACTTCCTGCCGGCAAGATTGTAAAAGCGCTGGCTCCCTTGGTCGGGGGTTCTGGAGGAGGCAAGCCGGAGCTTGCCGAAGCAGGTGGTAAAGATTCTGCAAAATTGGCCGATGCTATAGAACGGAGTTATGCCATCGTTCAAGAATTGCTCGGTGACAACGCCAAATAAGTTTCTTAGACTTTTTCCGCTCCCCGGACATCTTATGTTGAGGTTATGGTGTTACCGTGGGGGTTTGAATGAGTAGTATCGTGCGAATACCGTGTCTCCTCTTGCTAGCCTTTGCCCTGTTTGGATGCATCGGCCCGGCTTTCGGACAAGTCTATTCTTATCTGGACGATAATGGTGTGCGCGTCTTCACCAATATCCCGCCGGCGGCTCCAGTTCGGGACCTGAAGGTTTCCGGCGCCCAGCCGGCAGCCGCCGCGCCGCAAGGCACACAGGTCAATGGTCAGCGAGCGACGGCGACGCAGAAAAGCGCCGCCCCAAAGACCTCTGCCAGTCGGCAGACAGACGTTCAACGCGTGAATAATGACATCGCCCCGGGCCCCGTAAATCCTCCTGACGGAGAGATTAACGAGGATCGTAGTACCTTTGCAGCCATCATCGAGAAGTATTCGAATGAGTATGGCGTTGATCCAAAACTCATCCATTCCATGATCGCAACCGAGTCGGCATTCAATCCCAGGGCTGTTTCTCCCAAAGGTGCGCAGGGTTTGATGCAATTAATGCCTGGAACTGCTGCACACCTGGGCGTAGCCAATCCATTTGATCCGGAGGAGAACATTTCGGGCGGCATTCGACATATGCGCTCATTGCTCGACATGTTTTCCGGGTATCAAGACGGCCTTATGCTCAGCCTGGCGGCTTACAATGCGGGCGAAAACCTTGTGCGGCGATTAGGGAGAGTACCGGCAATCCAGGAAACAAACAATTATGTGCGGACCATCATCCAGCGTTACGGCCAAACGGAAACGGTAATTCATGACCCGATGCCCGCCCCGGATCCCGCCCAAGTCCAGTTCCCTACATTTCGGTACCTTGATGAGAAAGGCATCCCGGTCCTGACAAATATCCCGCCAGTCTTGCCCTCCGGAAACGGCGCAGCTACCAACCGAACCCAGGCTATTTTTCGGTAAGCTTACGAAGTGTATTCTGCAAGACCTTAGTTATCAATAAGTTCGCTCAAGTAGTGCTTGACACGCACGCTGAGGCAGCCTAGAATGTCATCTATGACCCTCACCCAAAATGGGTTCAGGCGGCATCACGGCAGCGTTAGCCGGCTGATTTTGGGGATCTTTCTCGTCTCCAGCCCGGTCTTCTCAGCATTATGTGCTGACTGGGATCGCGAAGGGGCTAAGCGCGCCTGGGAAGAGGCCAGTCGCGATCGCAAAGTCCTTTCAAGTTCACTTGCTCCCTCACATGAGAGTTATCTCAAGTGTGCCAAAACCTATCAACTGGTCTACTTGAAAGATCCCCATTACGGCTTCAGTGACGATGCGGTTTACGAGGCGGCCAAGCTTTTCCAGGAGATGGGGGAGAAGTTCGGCGATCTGGGCGATTTCAGGAGTGCAGTTAAGCTCTATCGTTTCCTGACAACCGATTATGGGATGAGTCCCTTCTGCCCCGGCGCGCTCCTGTGCCTTGGAACCATAAGCGAAGCTCACCTGGCAGACCCGCAGACAGCGCAGAGTGCATATGAGCTGCTTGGAAAACGTTATCGGTCATCGCAGGCGGCGGCAACGCTGGCTGCAAGAAGCAGTAGCTCGGCGGGCGCGCCTGTAACCTCTGCAGTCCCCGTGCCAGCCCCAAATGGCGAGAAATCCGCCGCTCCCCCTATGCCGGCCTCCGCATCGGCCGGAAAAAGTGATGGACTTGTTTTGGTAAGGGACCTCCTTTTCTCTTCGAACAAGGACTCCACGCGGGTGAGCATTGTTACGGATGGCGAGGTCGGGTACAGCAAGAGCCACATCCAGAATCCCGAGCGTATTTTTTTCGATATTGCCGGCGCCAGGCTGGATCGCAGCCTCGTAAACAAGACGTTTGCCATCGAAGACAAGTTTCTCAAGGTGGTGCGCGTCGGCCAAAATCGGTCTGACACCGTGCGCGTGGTGTTCGAACTCAGCGGCACAGGTGAATTCGCTATTACCGAATTTGCGGAAGCCTTTGGTGTAGCAATAGATATCCGCGACCGAGGAATGGCCGCCGTTCAAACCCCTCAACTTCCTGTAGCTGCTAACTTGGCGTCGCCCGCTGCAGAAAATCGCCGGGAGCCGTCATCACCTTCCCAAATAGCGGGAAGGGCACTTGAATCCACCCCCTCCCGCCAAGGGCCCGAAACTCCGCCGCAATCCCTCGGAGCGCTCCCTGCGGCATCCAAAGACCTCGTGCCGGGTGCCGGGAAAGCGGAAGCGGGTTTGACTGCGGCCCCACCAAAGTCGAGCATTCCACCGCCACCCCTTCTGACGGAACCGCATCCAGCGCCCAAGATGGCTCTGCCCACCAGCAGTGGAGACCGCACCCTCACCAGGATGCTTGGATTGAAAATCGGCCGCATAGTATTGGATCCAGGGCACGGCGGACACGACACTGGGAGCATCGGTCCCAGCGGCCTGCTTGAGAAGGATCTTGTGCTGCAGGTTGCCAAAGAACTTCAGAGACTATTGCAGGAAAAACTTGGAGCCGAGGTGTTTTTAACACGCAGCGATGACACGTTCATATCGCTGGAAGAGCGTACGGCCATTGCCAACAAGCACAAAGCAGATTTGTTTCTTTCCATTCATGCAAATTCCAGCACCAGCCGCAACGCAAGCGGCGTGGAAACCTATTTTCTCGATTTTGCCCGCACTGATGCTGCGCGAGAGGTTGCTGCGCGCGAGAATGCTACCACCGACCACAATATCCGGGACCTCCAGAACCTGATCGGCAAGATTGCTCGAGCCGAAAAAATGGAGGAATCTAAAGAGCTTGCATCCGTAATTCAAAAAAACCTGTACCGTGGGGTCCGGAAGATTATACCGTCGTCGAAGAATCGTGGCGTGCGAAGTGCTCCCTTTATCGTCCTCATCGGAGCCAACATGCCCTCGGTCCTTGCGGAGGTTGCTTTCATCAGCAATCCCCGTGATGAAAAACAGCTTAAAAAAGAGGCAAGTCAGCAATCTCTGGCCACCTCTCTGTTCCAAGGCATCCAGGGATACATGAAAACGCTTGGCACAGACATAGCTCAGAACCGAGGCAACTCCAACTAAATGCGATTATTCAATCTATATATTTTGCGAGCAGTGATTATCTGCTTGAGCGCCGTTTGGCCGCTCTGTGCCCAGACTCAACTGGTCAGCACCAATCCGTTCCCTGCTGAGATGGAATTCAAGGAACTTGAGACCATTCAAAAGGAAAGGGAGCTGAAGGGCTCTGGTGAACTGTCCGGACTCGAGCATGGGCCGATCCTGATCGAGGCGGGATTGCAGCGCTACGCCGAGCGTATCTATAAGATTCCCGGTCCGGCCAGTCTGGCGATTGAAGTAATGACTCTTGCAGACCCCAGGGGCTCTTACTCCCTGCTCAGCCTCTTCGCCAAGACGAGCCTAGCGAAGGGCCCGCCCGGCGATTATTTTTCTGCAGGCGCGGATGTGCTTCTCCTTTCCGCCGGCAACTGCTTTGTTCGCATCCGCACAACCGCGGCGGGAGATCTGCCCCGGCGTGTCGCGTTGTCCATCGCAAACCGGATCGGACGACGCGAATTGAAACTCCCTTCCCTTGTCGGACAGGTCCCGAAGGAGAATTGCGACCCCGTATCCATACGCTTTTTCATGGGGCCGAAAGCCCTGGGATCTTTCGGCCTGCCCATAGCGGGGGCTCCCCTGCTCATCCCTGCAGATGTCGAAGCTGCACAAGCCCTCTGCACAGCACAGGAGCAAAAAGGCACGCTGACGCTGCTCCGTTTTCCGACGATCCAGCTGGCAGAGGAATATTTTGATGCCGGCGCTGTCCTTAACCGAGATCCTGCCCGGAGCCCCTCCCTGTATACTCGTCAAACAGGGACTCTGGTCGGGATATTAGAAGGAAACTTTGCCCCCGAAGCTGCCGATAAGACATTGGGTTCCATTCAATTCTCTTATTCGATCAAGTGGATCTTTGATAGGAGCAGCGGGCAGAACCGAACGATCTGGGGTGTGCCCGTTCGAATTTTAGGCACGGTCGTGCGATCCCTGGTGTTCACGGCTCTGCTCTGCTTGATGTCCATTGCGGCGGGAATCCTGATTGCCGGCGGGCGGATGTACGTCCGCAAGCGTTGGGGGCGCTCAGATGACAGCAAATTTATCAGGCTCAAAATTGATGAAAATTGACTTGATCCGGCGGGTCCCACTTTTTTCTACCCTGACCGAGGAGGAGTTTACCTCCCTCGAGAACATCTTCCAGATGAAAACCTACAGGAAGAATCAGATCATTTTCCTCGAGGAAGAGACCGGCAACTACATGTACATCGTCCTTGCCGGAAAGGTGAAGGTCACGAAAGCGACTTCCGGGGGCAAGGAGACAATCCTGGCTATCCATCAACCTGGAGATTTCTTCGGCGAGATGGCGTTGTTGGATGGCAAGACGTCTCCGGCAACCGTATCTGCGATGGAAGACTGCAGAATCGCCACCATTTTCCACCATGATTTTCAGCGGTTGTTGATGGGAAATGAAAAGGTCGTGAGGCAAATCATCCAGGTTCTATGCTCGCGGTTGCGTCAAGTGTGGTCGCAGGTGCAGGATTTAAGTTACAGCACCGCCGACGATCGCATCCGGGCCGGGATTCTGCAGCTATCGCGCAAACATGGAGTTCAGGATGCGAGGGGTATCATCATCGATCTCAAGATCACCCACCAGGAACTGTCCGAGCTGGTGGGGACGTCTCGAGAGACCGTCACGCGGACGCTTGCCCGGCTCCAGAAGACGGGAATCCTGCAACTGGAAAATCGCCGGATCATCCTGCTAAAACCGAAGGACCTCATGTCCGCGAAATGATGGCGGCAGCGCGAATCCAGTGCGCGGATCCCGACCCTCAGGATTTCTGACCGAAGAGGGAATCTACAAATCTCTCCGGCGAGAACTCGAGCAGGTCTTCCAGGGATTCTCCAACGCCGATGAAGCGCACCGGAATGCGGAGTTCCTGGGCGATACTGAACAGCACGCCTCCTTTTGCCGTCCCGTCTAGTTTGGTGACGATCAATCCTGTCACGCCGGCTGCCTTGAGAAATTCCCGCGCCTGCGCCAGGCCGTTTTGCCCGGTCGTGGCATCCATGATCAGAAGCACCTGGTGCGGCGCTCCGGCGATTTTCCGCCCGGCCACGCGCCGCATCTTTTCAAGCTCGGCCATCAGATTGCTGCGCGTGTGCAGGCGTCCGGCGGTATCCACAAGCACAAGGTCACATTTGCGCGCCTCGGCGGCGGTCAGCGCATCATGAAGTACGGCCGATGGGTCGCCGCCGATCTTTGTCTTGATCAGATCAGCCCCGGATCGTTCTGCCCAAATGGAGAGCTGCTCTATGGCGGCGGGGCGAAAAGTATCGGCCGCGCAGATCAAAACGCGGCGGCCATCCTGGATGCACTTGGCTGCCAGCTTCCCTACGGTGGTGGTCTTCCCGGTCCCATTCACCCCGACAATCATCCACACCTCCTGTGCCGGGGGGACGGAGTCGGATCGGGCTTCCTGCCTGAGTTCCAGGATGGCAAGCAGCTGGCCGCGGATAGCGGAACGCACTTCTTCAGCGGTCTTGAGTAGCTGTTTTTTCTGCTGATCCCGGATGAAGGCCATGATTTGCGAAGTGGCCTTGACGCCTAGATCAGCGCCCAGCATCACTCCCTCGAGTTCTTCCAACAAATCCTCATCGATCGCCGTTCGGCCGGAAAGGACGCTTTCGATGCGCGCAACCAGGTTTTCTTTGGTGGCGCTGAGCGCTTTTTTCATTCTCTCAAAAATGCCGGGCTTCTTATCCCCCCTGTCATTCGCCGATCTCGAAAACAGCATCGCCTCACCTCTCTTCGCGGCCTGCACGGCGGATACTGATGTCTCCGGCTAGGATCTCGGTCTCAGAACCATCCGGGTTACGGACGAGAAGCGCGCCGGACTCTGTCAGACCGGCAGTAACGCCGGGCCGTGCCCCGTCGTGGTCCATGATCCAGACGGGCGTGTCTTTCCACATATGGGAGAAGCGCTTCCACTGATGGAGGATGGCCGCATGCTCGCCGCGCTGAAACAGGTCATACTCCAACTGAAAATGATATAAAAATCTGACCAGGAGGTGCCGCCTCGGCACCTGGACACCCGCTGCTTCGCTGATCGACGTTGCCCGGTCGCTGAGATCGCCAGGGAGCTGGATGGGATTCACATTGACTCCCACACCCACCACAACGGCCGAGATGGTCCCTCCCATATCGGCGGTTTCGAGCAGCATGCCTGCAACCTTCTTTCCGGAGAGCAGCACATCGTTGGGCCACTTCAGTTCCAGGTCCAAGGGGTGCGGGATATTGCCCTCATCCGATAGCTCTTGCAGGGTCAGGGCAAGGGCGACCGACGCTCCGTGGGTGAGCAGCACCCACCGGCTCAAAGGCTGTTCGGGGCGGAGCAACAGCGAGAAATACAGACCGGAGCCGGCTGGCGAGACCCACCGGCGTCCGCTTCTGCCCCTGCCAGCGGTTTGACTTTCAGCATAAACCAGCGTACCGCTGGGTGCTCCCAGGCGCGCGCGCTGCAAGGCTTCGGCATTGGTGGATTCAGTCTCAAGAAATCCTTCCACCAGCAGTTTATCCCAGGCAAGCGATGGGGTCTCCTTCACAATCCACGCTGGGACCAGGCAGTCGCGATCGCAGCTCAGCCGCACGCGGCCCTCCCGTATTTCGATGGGAAAGCCCTTGCTCATGCACAACAATAACTCCTGCCTGTCGGCGCCCGCTTCCGAGTGCGCGATTCCGGCTTCGCCCGCACAGGCGATGCGATCCAGAATGCTTGGAACGGCAATGGATGGCATGTTCAGATGGGTGGCAGCTGCTTCAGGTTGGACTTCATTCTTTCCAAACGCTCGAGCAACTCGGCATGCCGCGCTCGATTCTCGACAACAACATCTTCGGGAGCACGGTCCATAAACTCATGGCTGTTGAGTTTCTTAACGATCTTCTGGATGTCGGATGTGATGCGGCCCAGCTCTCTTTGGAGACGCTCACGCTCTGCCTGGAAATCAACCGCTCCCTGCAAATCCAAGCCGAACGAGCCGTGCTTCCACACTCCTTTGAGCTGCACGCGCTGTGCCGGCAGCTGGGGCGCCAGCAGCGTGTCTCCCAGTCGCGCCAGCAGCTTGATCTTACCGATGTGGCGCTGCACCAGCTCCTGCAGGGCCGGATCGGGAATGACTAGGGTCGCGTCTAACAGTTTCTTCGGCTCGATATTCATCTCGGCGCGCGCTGAGCGCAGGCTGGCGGTCAGATCCATGAGCGCCTGCATGCTCGCAGCCGCTGCAGCATTATCGCGGACTGCGCGCGGGCGCGGAAACTCCTGAACCATAATGGATTCGCCGAAGTGAGGGATACGCTGCCAGATCTCTTCCGTGATGAACGGCATGAAAGGATGCAGCAGCCGCAGGGAGCAATCGAGTACATGGACGAGAACCGCAACACGCCGCGCGCGTTCCGGGCCGGGGACCTCAGTCCCGGTAAGGACAGGTTTGATCAGTTCGATATACCAGTCACACAGTTCATGCCAAATAAACTGATAGATCTCGCTGGATGCGTCGTGGAACCGGAATCTCGCGAGTGCCTCGGCGATGTCGCCGGACACCTGATTGAGCCGGTGCAGAATCCATTGGTCTTCGAGCGGCAAGCCTTCCTCGGAGTCCGCAAGCAGCTCATCGATGGCTTCCGCCGACGCCGACGGCTCCGTTTCCGAAAGATACATGAGAACAAAACGTGCTGCATTCCAAACCTTGTTGGCAAATGCGCTGTACCCTTTCATCCGGTCCGTCGAAAAGGGGATGTCGGTGCCGGGGACAGCCATGGAGGAAAGCGTGAAGCGAACGGCATCCGAGCCATACTCTTCAATCAGCTGCAAAGGCTCGATTACGTTTCCCCGGGTCTTGCTCATTTTTTTGTGGCTGGCATCGCGCACAATCCCATTGATGTGAACTTGATCAAAGGGGATTTTCCCCATGAACTTGAGTCCCATCATGATCATCCGGGCTACCCAGAAGAAGATAATATCAGGCCCCGTGATCAGCATGTCCGTGGGGTAAAAGAGACGCAGGTCGGCAGTGTCTTCAGGCCATCCCAAAGTGGAAAACGGCCAGAGCGCCGAGCTGAACCAAGTGTCGAGAATATCGGTCTCCTCCCGCAGCTTTCCTCCGCATTTGGGACAAGAGGAGGGAGTCGTTCGTGAGACCAGGATCTCGCCGCAGGCATCGCAATACCACGCCGGGATACGGTGCCCCCACCAGAGCTGCCGCGAGATGCACCAATCGTGGATATTATACATCCATTCGAAATATCGCTTCTTGAAACTGTCAGGAACGAACTGAATCTGCCCGTTCTCCACAACCTCGATCGCGGGCTTGGCGAGTGAGTCTACCTTCAAGAACCACTGCATGGAGATCTTCGGCTCAACCACGGTGGAGCAGCGGTCACAAGAACCGATGTTGTGCTCGTATTCCGCGACCTTGACCAGAAACCCTTCGCTTGCCAGACGCGCTACCAGCTTTTCCCGGCACTCAAATCGATCCATTCCTGCATAGGGTCCGGCCTGTTTCGTCATCTTGCCTGACTCATCGATCACGGTAACGCGCGGCAGATGGTGCCGCCGGGCAGCCTCATAGTCATTGGCATCATGGGCCGGGGTTACCTTGACAACGCCCGTGCCGAAATTCCTGTCGACAAACTCATCCGCAATAACGGGAATCTCGCGATTCATCACCGGCAGGAGTGCTCCGACTCCGATCATGTGGCGATATCGATCATCCTCAGGATGGACGGCGACTGCCGTGTCTCCGAGCATTGTTTCCGGACGCGTGGTAGCGACGACAACGTCGCCTTCGCGGCCCACCAACGGATACCGGATGTGCCAGAGTTTGCCGCGGGTAGTCTGGTATGCGACCTCCAAATCGGAAATTGCCGTTTTGCAGCGGGGACACCAGTTGACCATGTATTCGCCGCGATAGATGAGCCCTTCTTCGTAGAGCCGAATAAAGACCTCCTGTACGGCGCGGGAAAGTCCTTCGTCCATGGTAAACCTTTCCCGACTCCAATCTACCGACACTCCCAGGCGGCGCATCTGGTTAAGGATCGCACCGCCGCTGGTTTGTTTCCACTTCCAGGCCATTTCGAGGAAGCGCTCCCGCCCGAGATCGAAGCGGCTCCTGTGCTCCGCCTCCAACTGCTTGTCGAGTACGAAGTGCACGGCAATGCTCGCGTGGTCCATTCCGGGAAGCCAGAGCGTGTTGAAGCCCGACATCCGTTTCCAGCGCACCAGGATATCGTGGAGAGTGTGCTGCAAGGCATGGCCCATGTGCAGCGAACCCGTGACATTGGGTGGGGGAATCACAATGGAAAAGCGGGGCTTCGGCGAGGGATTATCCGCTTTGAAAAAGCCTTTTTCCTCCCAATAGGCGTATATGCGCTGCTCAAACAGAGCGGGATCATAGGATTTGTCGAGCATTTCCCGGGTCATTACCACCTCTGCTGCAAAGAAGCCCAAAGCACCAGGCATGCCGCCAAGGCAGCATGGATAAAACCGTGATTGTATTCGAAATCCGACATCGAGTCTAGCAGTGGGGCTGATGCGGCCGATAAAAATCATGCCGCAAGCTGCAGGGATACCACGGATGAAATGTGCTCCGTCTCGGCAGATGTGTGGGAATCGGTCATGCCGGGATACGTCCAACCCGGCAGCCGGCGATCAGGCCTTATGCGGAGCCTTTAGCTCGTCAATATATTGACGGATCATGATTTGCGAGAGTTCGGGAACCACCTCCCAGGCGATCTCGCGCACGACATCCTGAGACATGCGTTTCACTACTTTCTCGACGATCATGTCTACGACTTCGTCGGTCAACGCGATCGGAAACGGTTCTGGTCCCCCGCCACGCATACCCGGGAAGGGGATAACATGGGGTGCTGTTGTTGAACCTCGAAGCTTGCTCTCCTCGGCCGAAGCAGAACCACCGCGGTTTCCTGCCTCTACCGGATCGGCTGGAGCGGTTTGGGCGGGGATGGGAGCCTGTTCCTGCAGGACAGAAGAATCAAAGAGGTCGAGTATGCGATTGGAACCCAGGAATGACTCCCGGGTCTTATCGCTCACAAGCCCTGCCGCGGTCAACGGGGCCCCTGCACCCTCTGCAAGACCCCGGGCAGCCTTTTCTTCCTCGAGCAGGGACGCGGACTCGGCTTCCTGCTCCTCCACACCACGCTGCTCCACCAGCGAGTGCACAATTTCGATCAACTCGGAGGTATCAAACGGCTTGGTCAGATAGGCGTCACATTTCGCTCGTGATGCCTCAAGCTCGTCGAATGGCTCAAAGGTTCCGACCAGCAACACCACCGGGGTCTCTGCAAGCTGCGGGTCTTCCTTGATGGCGGCGCAAACCTCGTAGCCATTCTTACCGGGCATAAAAACATCGGCCAGGATAATGTCCGGCCTCGTCTCCCGCGCCCTCTCGATGGCTACATCTCCCTGCGTCACCGACTCAATCGAAACGTCTTCAGCTGCAAACGTCAGGTTCACAACCTTGTGGATGGTGATGCTGTCATCAGCCAAAAGCAGTTTAATGGGCATACGCCGTCCGCGGTTACCCTTTCTTACTTCTTCTTTGTGGTGGTCGTGGTCTTGTTGTCCTGCTTCTTATCGTCCTTCTTATCGGTTGCCGGCGGGGTTCCCTTAGAATTGGATCCTGCGACCGGTTTCCCGTCCGGGCCCCTTTCGATGGTTCCGGTGATGAGTATTTCGCCGGGCTTGCCGCCTGCCTGCCCGGCCTTCAATGCTTCCGCGGTCGCAGCCGCCTCCGCTTTGTTGGCCGCGACAATCTTGCGGGCTTCTTCATAGCGATCCGGAGGACCTTTGAATCCAATCGCCTCCGCAAAGAGAATCAGCGGCTTCAGCGGGCTAAAGGGCTCCGGCGCCTTCAGCAGGGCCTGGTGCTGCGCAGCCAGTTGCGTATCGACAGCAGGGATCGGTTTCCCCATCTTCTGCAATTCCGCCTTGGCAGGTTCAAAATACTTGCTGAACGGGTACCCGGATATAATTCGATCGAGATACTTGGCCGCTTCATCGGTGTTTTCGGTCTTTTGCATTGACTGCGCGTATTTGAAGTACACCTCGTCCATGCCGAAGAAATGCGGATACAAATCCTCTATCTCCTTGTAGCGTGAGGCGGCGCCAAAATAGCTGCCGCGACCGGCATAGAAATCTCCGACTCTCAGGTTATGCTGCGCCAGGATATCCTGCACGTCATCCAGATAGCCTTTGACGATGGGAATGTAATCGGAGTTTGGAAACAGGGTGATCATCTTCCGGATTTCAGCTTCCGCGCGTCTCGTAAAGCTTTGGTCGCGGTCGGGATCATGCATTTGTTTCATGATGATGGAGATGATCTTCATCTGAGCGTCGACGGTCTTGGGATGTGTTGGGAAGAAGATGATGAAGTTTCTGTATTGATCCTCTGCCATCAGGAGGTTTTCCGTCCCCCCTTCCCGGTAAAACGAATCGCCCATGGCGAGGTAGGCTTCGGACTCCAATTCGCTGCCTGGATAGGTGCGGATCAGAGTCTGATAGGCTAATCTGGCCTTGATGAACTGGCTTTTCTCGAGGTATTCATTGCCGTTCTGAAACAGCGTTTTATCAGGGGGAACCACGCTCGTCTGCAGCTTGGCGCCCTTCTGCCCGCCGCAGCCTGCCAGACCGGCCAGAATAACAACAAGGAAAACGTACTTACATTTGGGCCGCATCGCCTGCCTCCGCTGCCGGGAATCCCCGATGCACAAGGATCAAAATGCATCCAGGCCTGTCATCTGCCGGTCGCCTATTCCCTTCATTGCCAACACAATATCAGTTGGATTGGCGTGGAAATCGCTACTGGCGGAACTGCCGGCAAACCTGTCGACTCTGTCCTCAAAGCATCTGCAATAGCCACCACAGTCAACACCAGTATCTGTCCCAGATCCTGCTCGATACCTATTAGACGTAGTTTTTCCTTTAAGTTTCCGAATTTTATGAAGCGCACCGGATTCGCCAATTTGCTTTCTCACCTCTGCCAATTTTTCGTTGAAGCGTAACACAGAGCCCGTGGAGATGCAAGGTGGACGCCGTGCAAACCTATGAAGAGCGAACCATTAACGCCGCAAAGAAACCATCCCAGAGACGGGCGCCTGGGTAGCTCCTGAATATCCCCTGCTGATCGAGCAAGCCGGCTATGCCTGCCGGAAAGATGGGCTTGCGGGCACGAAACTCAGGATGAGATTCCAGGAACTCTTCGACCACGGATTCGTTTTCTTCCGGTTCTGTGGAGCAGGTGGAATAGAGCAGCAGGCCCCCTTCACGAATCACGGGCGCAACCGACGCGAGAAGCTGCAATTGCCTCTGAGCCAATTCCCGCAGGCGCTCCGGCCGGAATCGCCACTTCAGTTCGGGATTTCGCCTGAGAGTGCCGAGTCCTGAACAGGGCGCATCCACCAAGACCGCATCGAACAGCATCCGGAATGGTGCCTGGGCACGGACATCGTGTATTAGGACATGGAAGGGCGCACCCGAAGTCTCTTCCAGAAATGCCAGCAAACGCCTGGCCCGGCCGGGGTCAAGATCGGAGCAGATCAACCATCCTGAGGAACCGCATCTCTCACGCAGGATCGCGGCCTTACCGCCGGGTGCGGCACAGGCATCCCATACTCTTGCACCTTCGATGGGTCCAAGCAGGTAAGGGATCATCTGCGAGGCCTCGTCCTGGAAATACTCTTCCCCGGAGAACTGCGCCTGCTTGCCTTCTTTGGTCAGGTACGCTCCCGGTACCCACTCTGAAACCGCAAAGGCACACGGATTCTGATTATCGGCACCCGCATGAGCCTTGATGGCGGGCAGCCCATAGCCGGTCGGAGGTCCTTGTCGCCCGGACAATCGGAAAGCCGTCTGTGGGGGTCGGTTGAGGGACAAGCCATATTCGCAGGCGGCATCGGAACCAAAACGCGCCTCCCAACGCTCCCATAGCCAATGCGGCAGTGAGACCCGAATCCAGATGGGGCAATCGCGGTGAAAATCAGGTAAGGTCCATGGGCGGGACCGGCTTAGAGTACGAAGCACACCATTGACAAAACCCGCCAGCGCTGGTCTCAATCTCACCTTGGCGATCTCGACTGCATCGTTGATGATTGCATGGTCCGGCACGCGATCCATGCGCGACATCTGATACAGGCTCAAACGGAGGAGAATCCGGAGCCGGGATTCCACGCTGTCCCATGAGCGCGCGACGGCACTCTCGAGCAGATAGTCCAGCCAGGCGCGCCAACGTAGCGTGCCATAGGCGATCTCGGTGGCCAGATTCCGGTCCCGAACCTCGAGGCGCGAGATGAGTTCAGAGTTGAGAACATCGTCGCTGTGCGCCGGCTGCAGTTCAATGCGGCACAGTGCTTCGTAGGCTGCCTGTCGTGCAGGTGCTATCACACTGCCCCCCCATGTGCCTTTAGACCGCCACGATTTCTTACCACAGGGCGAAACAGGGACAGGTTTTTTGTTCTCAAAGGCCTTTGTGGCTGTCACTCAAACCGAAACCTGGCGGTTAAACCGGTGCTATGCGGAAAACAACCGTTCCCCGGCCTGAAGCCTCTGCCCATTGGCGAATTCACGGCCTGTGACCCGTTTCTTCCCTGCCGGCTGAACCTCAATGATCTCCAGAACAGTGCCGGCACCGCAAGCGATCCGGATTGCCCGCCCTGTTGCCGCCAGGAAGGTCCCCGGCGGCTCCGGCACCTTCACGAATGGATCGGGCGGAATGCTTTTCAGTATTTGCAGTCTCAATTCGCGGCATTCCGAATAGGCCAGCGGCCAGGGATTGAGACCCCGGATATGGTTGTGAACGTCCCTTGCATCGCGGTTCCAGCGGATCGGGGCCATTTCCTTGGTGATCCGCGGCGCGCTACTGGCAAGGGTGTCGTCTTGCGGAACCGGTTTCACAACTCCGCTCTGGAGCCCGTCTAGAGACGGAATCAGCAGCTCAGCACCCAGCTCCGCCAGGCTGGCTGCCAGTTCGCCTGCGGTCATGGTCCCAGGGATCTCGACTTTCCTCTGCAGCAGCATCGGACCAGTGTCGAGATGCTCATCCATAAGCATGGTTGTGATCCCGGTAACGGTATCGCCATTGAGAAGCGCCCAGGCAACAGGCGCTGCCCCGCGGTAGCGAGGAAGGAGCGAGCCGTGCACATTGACACATCCATAGCGCGGCAGCTGCAGCATCCATGCCGGCAAAATCTGGCCATACGCGACAACGACAATGAAGTCGGGCTGAAACGATTCGAGGAGAGGTCGGTTCTCAATCGCCCGGATTTTCTCGGGCTGGAACACGGGAATGCCGACGCTGAGGCCGAATTTCTTAACGGCAGAAGCCACCGGCTTTTGCCCTCGCCCGGCGGGGCGATCCGGTTGTGTGAAAATGGCACTGACTTCGTAGGAGCTGTTCCGCAACGCCCGCAGAGCTGGAACGGCAAATTCAGGCGTGCCCAGAAAAATAACGCGCATGGCTCACCAGTCGCCAGCCTTGGAAAGCTTCTTGATCTTATTCCGGATGAGTGTCTTTTTCAGCGAACTCAAGCGATCGATGAAGAGAATCCCATTGAGGTGATCGATCTCGTGACTGAAGCACCGGGCGAGAAGATCCTCGGCGTCATACTGCACCGGCTCCCCATGGATGTTCTGTCCGCGAACCCGCATTTTTCGCGGGCGAGTGACCGTGTCCGTAAATTCCGGGACACTGAGGCACCCTTCTTCGCTTCTCTGTTCTCCCTCGATAACAACGATCTCAGGATTGCATATGACGATGAGCTGCGAAGGATCCTCGCCTACCGTGAGGTCGATGGTGGACAAGCGGATATTCAATCCGATCTGGGGCGCGGCAAGGCCGATGCCGGGAGCACTATACATCGTTTCAATCATGTTCCTGGCGATTTTTTCAAGCGCGCCATCGAACACGTTGATCGGTTCCGAAACCGTTTTCAGTTCCTGTGCGCCATATTTGAGAATGGGTAAAACCATAATCGCAAATTGTAGATTAGATGGGTTCCCTTGTCTATATCGCCGGCTGAAGATAGCTCGCTTCGCTGCTGCCCGGGGCTCCGGCCCCCCAGATCGCGCCCTATTTCGCTAGTATTTGTCCAATAAATCGCAATAGTTTCTATAGTTGGCTTCGAGCTCGATCATGGAATCGCCGCCGAATTTGTCCAAAAAAGCTTGCGCCAGAACCATGCCGACCATTGCCTCGGCAACCACGCCTGCAGCCGGAACCACACAGGTGTCGCTGCGCTCGTACGCTGCTGCGCAAGCCTCCTTGGTAACCAGGTCCACCGACATGAGCGATTTGCGCAGCGTGGGAATAGGTTTCACGTGAATGCGGGCGCGCAGATCGGCGCCATTGGTAACGCCACCTTCCAGGCCTCCGGCGTTATTGCTTTTGCGGAAGAACCGGCGCTTTGTCTCGTCATAATAGATCTCGTCGTGAACGCAGGAGCCCGTGAGCGCGGCCGCGGCAACGCCGGTGCCGATCTCAACCGCTTTGACGGCCGGAATGCTCATGAGCGCCAGCGCCAGCCGAGCATCGAGCTTGCGGTCCCATTGGGTATGCGATCCCAGGCCCGGCGGAACTCCGGTGGCTATGACTTCGGCCGTGCCTCCAAGCGTGTCTCCCTCTTTGGCCGCGCGGTCGATCAGTGCTATCATTTGCCTTTCAACCTCGGCGTCGGCGCAACGGAGGGCTGATTCGGGATCAACCGCCAGGATGGTACTGCAATCCAGGCTCTCCACGGCTGCTGGAACACGGGCCTGACCGATCGCCAGCACGTGGCTCCCGATTCGAACGTTGCATTGACGAAGCAGGAGCCTGCAAATGGCTCCGATGGCGACTCGGGATGCCGTCTCCCGGGCGCTCGCACGTTCGAGCACATCCCTGGCGTCATGGGTCTGATGCTTCAATGCTCCTGCAAGATCGGCGTGACCCGGCCTGGGGCGCGTGAGTTCACCCTGGGCAGCTTCAGGCACAGGGTCCGGAGACATGGCGACCCGCCATGATTCCCAATTCTGGTTTGCGATAACGAAGGTCACGGGGCTGCCCAGGGTTTTCCCGTGGCGCACTCCGGAGGTGATTTCGAAGAGGTCATTCTCAATCTGCATGCGCGGACCGCGGCCATAGCCCATTCGCCGGCGCAGCAATTGGGATTGAATATAGTCGGTATCGACGGCCAGTCCCGACGGCAAGCCTTCGATAATAGCCGTCAGGCACTTGCCGTGCGATTCACCAGAGGTAATAGTCCGAAGCATGGCTACTGTCGACTCCTCCGCGGCAAATAGGTTCAATTCTGGAGCGTGCTTGATGGCTCAGGAATGTGAAACTCCGCTTCTTTCAAAAACTTAGACATGATCTTACGCCCTTTGTTCTTGACTTACTAAAGTGCCGCCAAATAAACTTGCGAGAGGTTTTCATGACTAAGGCTCTCAGATCCGCAGTGGAGGCGCCCCTCCGATTTCTTACCGGAGCGATCTGGGAAATTCAATCCTACACTTTTCTCAGCAGCCGGGCCATCGCCAATCTGTTTACCCGGCCGATCTACATGCGCGAAGTCTTTCTGCAAATGGATCGGATCGGCGTCGGCTCTCTTACGATCATCCTGCTGACCGGATTCTTTACGGGCGCGGTGCTGGGCATCCAGTCCGAAAGCGCGCTGCGCCGTTACGGCGCTGTGAGCATTACGGGTCAGTTGGTCGCTCTCACTCTCATCCGGGAGTTGGGCCCCGTGCTTTCAGCGCTCATGATGGCGGGACGGATTGGATCCGGAGTAGCCTCGGAGTTGGGATCCATGGTGGTATCCGAACAAATCAGCGCAATGCGGGCCCTGGGCACGGATCCGACCCGCAAGTTGGTTACGCCGCGGATGATCGCGACTATCATGATGCTGCCGCTGTTAACCATATTATGCGATGCCGTCGGCATGTTCGGTGGCTGGGTGATCGCGCGCTACAAGCTCTTGATCAGTTCGAACCAGTACTGGTCGGATGTCATGAACGCGCTTCAGCCCGCTGACATATTCGGCACCCTGATGAAGCCTCTGGTTTTCGGCTTCATTATCTCGATGACCGGGTGCTATGTGGGGTTGCGAACTCACGGAGGTACGGAAGGGGTGGGGCGTTCCACGACCCAGGCGGTAGTCAGCAGTTCTATCCTTGTGATCACCGCGGATTTCTTTCTCAACAACCTGATCATCTACATCTCTCCTTTTCTTAACGTATGATCGAGTTCCGGAATGTCACGAAGGCCTTTGAGTACGACGTGGTTTTAAAGTCGGTCAGTTTCAAGATCCAGCCCGGAGAAACCAAGGTCATCCTGGGAGTCAGCGGGTCCGGCAAGTCGACGATCCTCAAGCTAATCCTGGGCCTCATTCGCCCGGATGAAGGCCAGATTCTGATCGAGGGCCAGGACATCACCCGGATGAGTGAACGCGAGCTTGTCCAGGTTCGGCGCAGAATCGGGATGGTGTTCCAAGAGGGAGCCTTGTTCGACTCGCTCTCCGTGCGGGAAAACGTCGGATACCGGCTGTTTGAGGATTCAACCCTTTCGGAAGAGGAGATCGAGGTCATTGTCCTGCGGCTTTTGGGTTTTGTCGGGCTCGCTGAGGCAGTCGACAAGATGCCTTCGGAGCTTTCAGGCGGCATGAAGCGCAGGGTGGGCATCGCGCGGGCGCTTGTCGGATCCCCGAAGGTGATTCTCTACGATGAGCCGACCGCCGGCCTGGATCCGATCACCAAAAAAACCATAGTGGAGCTGATGATCAAGCTTCGGGATTTGGAAGGGGTTACCACCGTATTTGTCACCCATGATTTGCGGGCTGCTGCCACGATTGCTTCCGAGTATGCCATTGCCGAAAAAGATGGGAACCTGCGTTTCCGGCAAGGGGGCGAAGATCTCTGCCTGGCCAACGTGCATTTCATCATGCTGCACGACGGTGCCATATGCTTTGAAGGAAGCTATCAGGAGCTGCGGGAATCCTCGAACGCATACATCCGGTCATTTGTCGGTTGGCCCTCGCTGACCGCGTAGCCCGGAGGAGATCGCACCATGCCAAAGAGACAGCGTGCTTCAATCGCAGAAATGAAGGTAGGGATCCTGGTAACCGTCGCTCTGCTCTTGCTTGCAGCAGTTATTCTGCAACAAAGCTGGGGCGTCAACTGGTTTGGAAGCACCACCAAGGCCATCACCTACCTGCCGGACGTCGGCGGGCTGAAGCCGGGGGCCCCCGTTTGGCTGGCCGGCCTCGAGATCGGCAAAGTCGTCGGAGTTTCCATCGTCACTCCGGAGGTCTTCGCAGGCAACAAGCCGGTATTCCAGCGTATCGACGAGATTCACAAGCAACTGGAGACGCTGGATCCAAAAGATGCCAATTACGAAAAGCTCGCCGGGGCTCTGCAGGATGAGTTGCGCAATTTGAAGCTCGAGCTCCGTTTTGTGGAGGTCCAGTTCCAAATTCGCAGCCAGTTTATCAACCGGATCAGCAGCGATTCCGAAGTGAGCATCGAATCCAAGGGGCTGATTGGCGATTCCTATATCGATATTTCGCCCGGCACGTATGGTATTCCTCCGCAAAAAGCCGGAGACTCTTACCTGATTGAAGGCGTGCGCACCACCGGATTCCGTGAGATCATGACCGGAGCCAACGACGTGGTCGCCAACTTCGGCGTGCTTTCGGATCAATTCAGAAAAATCGCTCTCAAAATTAATCCCGACAAGGTTGGCTCGGGCCTGGCGGACACCTTCAGCTCCGTGCAGGCCGCTCTCAACGAAGCCAAGGATACGTTCTCCCAAGCCAAGCAAACCATGGCTGCTCTGCGGACCGGCGAGGGCACTGTGGCCAAGTTGATCTCGGATCCCACGGCTTATCAGCGGCTGACCGAAGCGTTGGAAAAATTTAACAAGATCGCCTCAGAGATTCAGGACGGTTCGGGAACACTTTCCAAGCTCATTCATAATCCGGAGCTTTTTGATAACGCGAATGAAACTCTGAAAAAGGCAGACCTCATGATGGAGCGGATCAAGAAAGGCGAAGGGACGCTCGGAAGATTATCCAAGGATGAGGCGCTGTATGAGAGAACCAGCCAGGCCATTGAGAAATTCGCCAATTTCGTCGATCAGATCGACAAAGGACAGGGCACCCTCGGCAAGTTGTATAAGGATCCTTCATTGTACAATAACCTCGATCAGGCTACTGCGGAGATCACCAAGCTTATCTATGATTTAAGGCAAGACCCCAGGAAGTACCTGACGATCCGCTTTCGCTTGTTTTGACCTTGACAAGGTTTTGGAATCTGTCTAGCCTAGCGCCATGATCAGCGACATCATCGGCCGAGCCGGGAAATTCATCCTCGGCCTGATAGTAAAGGTCCTGTCCCGTTTCCAGATCAATCCTAATATCCTGACCTTCACCGGGGTCGTGATTAGCTTCTGGGCCGCCTGGAACTTCGGCTTCGGTATGATGTCACGGGGCGCCCTGATCCTCATTCTTGCGGGCTTGTTTGATATGCTCGATGGCGAGGTTGCCCGGGTGCGCGGGGCCGAAACGCGTTTCGGCGCTTTTTACGACTCTGTGATTGACCGCTATTCGGACATCATCCTGCTGCAGGGATTGATGGTGTGGTATGCACGCCAGCAGATGCTCGGATACGTGGTCCTGGTGGGCATCGTGCTGATGGGAGCGGTCATGACCAGCTATACGCGCGCCAGAGCCGAGTCGCTCATTCCGAGCTGTAAGGTTGGGTTCATGGAACGTCCCGAGCGGATCGTTCTGCTGATCATCGGAGGCTTGTCGAACCGCATGGAGGCGGTGCTCTGGGTGCTGGCCGTTCTGGGTAACTGGACCGTGATCGACCGGATCTACTACACGTGGAAGGAGCTGCCATCCCCCAGGCGCAAGGCCGCGGACGATGCCCAAACCAAGTAGTAACCCGCAGGTCGCGACTGCGCGTCTCTATTGCCCCTCTCCGCAACCGCCTACAACGCTGGAGCTGCGAAAAAGTGATTTGACGCGCGGATCACGCTGAACATCTATTTGATCTGCTGGATTTCAACGCCCTTAGGCAGTTTTTGCTCGAATTGAGAACCAGCAATCGGGGCATTCAGTTTTTCCCCGACGAATTTTACCAGCAGGTAGTTGCCGTTTGGTTCCTGGAGCTTCTGCTGAATGGGCACGTTAGTGGAATTCTTGATCCACAAGGTGAAGGAGGAAAAGAATGCAGCCGTGGCACTGCTCTTGGGCTTGAGTACCATAACCGAACATGCCGCGCCATCGATTGTCTCGGTACCCTGAAACTCCATATCGAAGGTCTCACGCAGCTTGCCCGGAGTCTGCCCAAGGCCCAGCGCCAGATACTCGGCCTTGTCTTTGTTTTCCCCCAGGCTGATGATGCTCGCCTGGTTGATTTTCGGCTGATAGATCGTGGCGATCCCACCCTTGATGGTGAGAATTCTCACGCCTGGAGTCTTGGTCTCCTGGCGCAGCAGCGCCGAACCATCCTTCGCTCGCGCGTATTGGAAGAGTCCGGATTCGGGGTTATCAAACTCCTTTAGCACGGCGATATATTGACGCTGCGTAAAGTTCGCTTCGAAGCTGCGGAAGGACTTCCCGACTGTTCCCATGCGTTCCAGCAGCTGGTCGGCGGTCTGAGGCCGTCCGGCCTGCTGAGCAGAAGGAGCTGTTTCGGCGCCGCCGAAAACCACGATGGCAAGGCAGAGCTTGGCAATCGGATGCATGTGGCTTTTCATTTAGGGAATGTTCGGGATCCTGGAGGGCTTTGCACTGGCGTTGTCGATCGGAGCGGGCCACACTGTCCGCAGGCTTTGCGCCGTCGGATTGTCTGTCCGCTTGCTTACGAAGCAGCTTCTGGGAACAAGAAAGATGAAGGCTAGGATCAGAGCGCAGATTATATCGTATTGCAGGGTGCCGCGCTCATGCGTCCAAATCATCAGGTTCGGAAGCTTTCCTCCCGGCTTTGACATCCGAGTTGAGGCCTCCTCATGCCTCAGAACAGCCCTTCCAACTCCGGTTCGTAAGCAAGGTGGCCGCCGTGATGCAGAATCTGCCCGTCTCTCATCTCGACGATACGGCCTGCGACCGAGGCGGCATCGGGATCGTGCGTGATCATCACGATGGTTTGCTTCAGCTTTTCATTCAGACTCTGGAGGATGCGCAATACCTGTTGCGAATTGCGGGAATCAAGGCTTCCGGTCGGCTCGTCCGCAAGGATGATAGCAGGATGGTTGATAATGGCACGGGCGATAGCAACCCTCTGCTGTTCACCCCCGGACAACTCCGCCGGACGGAAATGGATCTTGTCGCTAAGTCCGAGCATCTCAAAAATCTCTTCGCTCCGATACGTGTTTACCTGACCATTGCCGTGTATCTTTTTCGCCAAGTCGATGTTTCCCTTGGCGGATAAAGTAGGCAACAGGTTGAAGCGCTGGAAGATATATCCCACCTTCCGGCGCCGCACGGCTGTGCGCTCGGCATCGGTCAATTGCGCGATGTCGACACCCTCGATCAATACCTTGCCGGCAGTCGGTTGCTGAAGCCCGCCGAGAAGATGAAGGAGCGTAGATTTCCCGCAGCCCGACGGCCCCATGATGGCTAGGAATTCGCCGGGATCCACGTTGAGGTCAATATTGCGGAGAGCGGGCACTTCTACCCTGCCCGACCGGTAGATCATTGTAAGGTCAATGGTCTGTATGATATGACCTGCAGGGGTTTCCGCCATCTCCGCTCTATTCATAGTTTAATGCTGTGACCGGATCCATCCGGGCGGCCCTATAAGCAGGATAGAGAGCTCCTAAGGCTCCTCCCAACAATCCCAAGGCGCACGCCGTCAGAACCTCTGTAATGGTCATCGAAACCTGCAACGTCGGGAAAGCGCTGGTGATTGCCTTGCGCGCGATCTCGCTGATGCCAATTCCGAACAGAACGCCCAAGCCAGATATTATAACAGTTTCTTTCATGATGATGCCAACTATAAATCCGCGGGATGCTCCCAGCGATTTGAGGATGCCAATCTCGCGAGTTCGCTCAAAAATCGTCGTATACATGGCCACCAGGACCACCATAAAGCTGAGGAGCATGGAAACGATGATCACCGTAAATCGGAATTCCCTCATTCCAGGCATCTTAGTGTCGGCCAGCAGCATGGCTGCATCCGTTGTGCTGCGCAGATCGAGCCCTGGATAGGCATTGCGCAACTCCACCTCCAGCCGGCTTGCCTCCACTCCGGGGGCGGCCTTGATAAACATAATGGTTGCCTTGTCCGGTGTTCCATTGAGGTCCTGCAGGGTCACCAGAGGCACGAAAACACGCACTACGGCACCGGACCGGCAGATACCACTGATTGTAAACTTATGATTCAATATGGTCAGAGGCTTGCCGGGTTCAAGTTGGTGGAGTTTGGCGTAAAGTTCATCCACGATGATTTCGTCACCCGTCAAAGAGCTTCGCCCGGACACAATTTGGAGACGTCCGGGAAACTCATTGTAGCTTGGCAGGTCAATACCGAAAACCAAGCCGAAATCTGCTGAACTGAATTTCGCCAGGATCGGGGTTACCGCACCCACGCCGGGGAACGCCTTGAGCTTTTCCCCCAGTTTCAAGGGGAGGGTGGCACCGCTGAAGGCATAAAAAACCGAACCGCCGCTCTGTTGGAGCATGAAATCGGCCCCGACGCCGATGGTCCGATTCAGGTATTCATTGAGCGTGCCCGAGACGATTCCTCCGATGATAAGCATCAGGATCACGCCGATGGCCACGGCCAGAACACTGATGAATGTCCTTGCCGGGCGCGAGCGCATATTTGCCGCAACCATGCTTTCCATTATCGATTTTGACTCCTTACTTTCTCCTTGAGAACGATGCGTTCGGCACTCTGGGGCGGCTTCAATGCGAAGCTGGACTCGGGCAGCTCGGGATTGATGCGCCAACTCCTGAATTGCAGCTCGAGCTTGTAGCCATCCAGGGGTCTCTCGATTTGTATCGAGAGCGGAAGGAGCACTCCATCCGATTCGGACAGATTCGTATAACGCACGATCCCGGCAACTGCCCCCACCTCTGTGAATGTCTCTTCTTTCACAACCGCCAGCTGAGATCTCTCCACCCACAGCCGGCGCAATGCGCTCAACTCCCTGCCTCCCGTATCGTGTACCTGGGTCAGGACGTAGTACTTGCCCTCATCATCCTGCTCCTCGGTCCGCAAGATCCGGCGATCCGGCTGATCGAGCAGGATCCATGTCGGTAAAACCGCATCCAGGATGTGAATCGGCCGCGCCGTGAAGCTCAGGCCCTGCCCCTTTTCCTCGAGTTCAAGCTCCCTGGCGCTGTTGCGCCCAACATAAAGCCTGTTATCCCGCGGACTCCAGATCTCGAACTCATCCCCACGAGAAAGAAGCTCGAGGATCGTCGTCTTGGTCAGCGGATTCTGAATAGCAAGCAGCATGCTGTGCGGACGCCGCAACAGCACATATCCAGGCGCGCTGCGATACTCCTGCAACTTTCCACTCTCTGGCTTGCCGGTAGTCAGGCTGACCTTTACCGAAGATGAGGAAAGAGAAGTAATTTTATCGCTATATTCGCGCAACTTTGCAAGCAATTCCTGCAAGGTTGCCGTCTTGGCAGCAGTGATACGGGGGGATACGGGAACCTTCACTTCGGACTTAATCCCGCACCCCGCGGTCGTCAGCAGGAGCAATAAAAAAAAAGCAGCAGCAAACCTTATCCTTGATTTATGAAGGGAGATTCTGCGATTCATAAGTCTAAAGATTACCATTTTTCCCGCCCGGATAGACGGTGAATCTACCATGCCCTCCGCTGAGCGTCCAGGTCCGCAAGACGTGAAACATGTTTGCAATGGGCAGAAATTGACACTGCATGAGCGAGCGGGTAGAATGCCCTCGCCTTGGTTAAAACTGGAAGTCGATCCCGACCGGCAATACAGGACAGCGCCGATAACCGCGGTCCTGCAGAGCACGAGTCTGCACTGCACCATTCTTCGCCAGGCAAGGAAACACTGGGGATCGAGCTAAAAGCTGCTCGCCTCGAGAGGAATGTCACATTGCAGCGCGTCGCGCAGGATACGCGGATCAGCCTGCGGCATCTCCAAAGCCTCGAAGAAGGACAGTACCAGAATCTGCCCGGAGGCATGTATAATCGCGCGTTTTTGAGAAGCTACTGCGCCTATCTGGGGCTCGATCCTGGGTCGCTGCTCACCAGATATGAACAGGAATCCGAGCCACATGGCGACAAGGTGGTTAAAGCCCGGGCGCTCAGTCCGTATCTGTCGCAGGAGCCTTTTCGATTTCCTCCTGTGCTGGTTTGGAGCCTGATGTTTCTCGCCTCGGTCGTTGGGCTCTGGTTCAGTCGCCGATGGATCTCTTCCGTGTTTTCCCCTTATTTCTCCCGTCCGCCGGCAACAAGAATGGAAACGCACGAGCCAAATCCCCCTCCCGCTCAACAACATGCTGGCGAGCCGGCTCTTGTTCGCGCCCCGACTCCGCCTGCAGATGCAACGGCAGCATCGGTTTCCATACAAGCCTCGCTCGAAAGGCCGGTGCCGGGGGCGATACAACTGCGATTGGACGCGGTGGAGCCATGCTGGATATCGGTGACCGGAGATGGCAAGCGGATGCTATCCAAGCTCCTCCAGCCAGGTGAAGGCCAGTCCTTCGCTGCCGATAACGCTTTCGATCTCATCTTGGGAAATGCCGGGGGCGTAAAACTCAAAATCAATGGAAAACCTGTCAGATCCCTTGGCCCGTCCGGCTCGGTAATCCGGTTTACGATCAACCCTCAAAATATCCCTGACCTGCTGGAAAAATTGACCGGCTGATTTCTGTATGCCTGACAGCGACCCGCTCGAAAAATTTTTTACAGGCCAGCTGCCCAAAAACATGCGCCTGCTCGCGGCGCGCGGGCTGATACCGTTACCTCCCCACGAGATGCTGCGCCTTCTGGTCAGGCTGGACCGGGATCCGGATCCCGAGGTTGCCGAAAAAGCGGCGGGGACTCTTGCGGGATGGACTGAGAAAGATCTACTGATTCAACTGCAGTCGCCTGAGTGCAGTTCAGAAGTCTTCGAGTTTTTTTCCGGATCCACCTCTACCGCGGTGCAGGAAGCCGTCATCACCAATCTCGCGGCAAGCGGAACGGTGGTGGCTGCGCTTGCCGCGCGCGCAGGCGCACCGCTCCTGGAGACTATTCTATACAACCGAATGCGTCTCCTCGAGTTTCCCGAGATCCTGCATAACCTCAAACTCAATCCGGCTGCCACGCCCCAAATTCTTGGCGCTGTGCGGGAGATCGAAGCCGAGTTTTTCGGCAGCAAAAAGCGCCAGTATACGGTAGGCCCGAGTGAAGAAGAAGCTCCTGCGCAGGAAGAGATGATCGAACTCGAGGCGGATCTGCCGCTCGACGATCTAGTGCTCGAAGGGCTGCCTCTCGATCCGCAGCAGCGCGAGGCGGCCATCCTCACGCAACTCAGCCGGATGACTGCCAGCCAAAAAATGGTGCTGGCCTTGAAGGGAACGCGGGAAATGCGCTCGATCCTCATTCGCGATACCAACAGGCAGGTCACCCAGGGCGTCCTGCAAAGCCCGAAACTGACCATTGGCGAGGTGGAAACTTTTGCTGCCATGCGCAGTATCTCGGATGATGTTATTCGCCAGATTGGAAACAGCAAGGAATGGACGAGAAGTTACGTGGTGGTACAAAATCTGGTGAAAAATCCCAAGACTCCGCCTATGATCTCTCAGCGGCTGATGTTCCGTCTGCAAGCCAGAGACCTGATGATGCTGACGCGCGATCGCGGCATTTCAGAGGCGGTCAGGCGGAATGCACAAAGGCTGCTGAACCAGCGCAACGCCTCACAGTCGGGGGGCAAAGCATGATGAAAACCAGACCTCCTGCTTCATCACAGATGTCTCTACCGGGTGAAACGGGGCGGCTCATCTCCCCTGAGAAACGGCAGGGAGGGAGGCACAGGATACCGCACCTGGAAATCCTCCAGGCTGTCCAAAACCCCTCCCGGGGAATCGCCAACATCGTGGAAATCTACCGGCTGGAGGTCCTGCCGATCAAGACACGCATCGTTCATCTGCTGGGCCGCAAGGCGCCGGCGCAAATCATCGAGACGCTTTTGGGATATGAGGTAAAATCCCGCTACAAACGCATCCATTGCCCCGACATGGTTACGGCGCGCTATGTGAAGCTGTTCTCGGAACTCGGCTGTCGTACAATCCGCCTGCCATACGATCCGACCGTAACCGCCAGGCTGATTCCCGATTTCGAGCGAACCGCGGAGGCCATCCGGAGAGGCGTGCAGGAACTTTTTCCGCAGGAGCATTCGCTCCAGATCTACGTGCTCCGCGAGCTTTACAGGCGCCTCCGCGCTCAGCTGAAGGCCGCCGCCAGAAGCGCCGCTGCGGAGCCCGCAGACAAGACTGCCGGACCGTGAAGCATCCGATCAGACCGTCGAAGGAATCCGTAGTTCCTGTTTCTCGGGGACGAGATCTTTGCGAACAACTTCCAGATCCTGCTCGCGCATGATCAGTCGCACCAGGCGACCATCCATGTCCGTCGAGAAAGTACCTGTTCGAATGCCTACGAACTCAATCTTGAAGTTGCGCACGGGAATGGTCCCTTTGCCGTAGTCAAGCTTGGCATCTTCCAGCCAGGTTACTGCAAGGGGCACTTCATTCCCGATGACAGGCATGAAGTCGGTGAAAACCTGGCGTCCACGCTTCTTGAAATCATAGAGGCGGGCCAAGGTGTCGTATTGATGGTAGACATTAAAGTCGAGAATGAGCATTCCGGATTGCCAGGTGCCGGATGATTCGATGATGTTCCCGCTCCGGCTCAAGATCCGATTGATCTTGGAATCCTTGATCATCAGCTCGTAATAGTCTTTCAGGTTCCCGGAAAGGTACCTGTAGGAATAGCGCAGCGGGACAAGGGTATCCTTGGCAAACACCATGGTCGTTTCGAAGGCCAAGCGCTTGACCTCCAGGCCGTCCGTCACCAACATCTCGTGCTCGGAGGCGACGACGCGATTCCCGTCCTTGTCCTTGAGTTCGCTGACGGTTTCGGTTCCGGCGGCGGCTCCACGTATGAATATGGAGTAAGTCTGCCGGTACAATGGAGGGGCCTCCGCCTGGACCCACAAGCCCGCGAGTGTCACGCAGCACATGAATAGGGTCATCATTTCCGTTCCCGTCCGCTCCGAATGAGCATGGAGGCCGGGACGCGCACCAGCGCGTTCCGCCCGGCAGCCATGCTGGTTGGGGATAGGTGTTCCTGCACGAACTGAATCATCTGCGCCATCTCGTTCTGCATCTGTTCCATTTTCTCGCGCATGTTCAGGATGACTTCCACGCCGGCGAGATTGACCCCCAAATCCCTCGTCAGGCTTAGTATGGTCTCCAGCCGCATGAGATCGGACTCAGTGTAGAGACGCGTGTTGCCGTCGCTGCGCGAAGGTTTCAGCAGGCCGAGCCTTTCATAGAGCCGGAGCGTCTGGGGATGGACCTCGTAGGTCTTGGCCACCACGCTGATCATATAGCCCGCTTTCTTGCGCGCTCCCACCTTATTTCTCTCCCCTGGAACAACGAACCGGAAGATGCCGGCCAGCGCATCCATCCAGAACCGCAATTCCTGAACTACGCATCAGACCGTCCGCGCCGGCAGGAACTGCTTGTTTCGGCGGCCTCACGGATGTGCAATGCCGGCACGGGGATCTTCGGGATTGAGCCGAGCCAATTCCCGCAGGATCTCCTTGGAACGTTCATCCGCCACCCTCGGGACTACGACGCGAATCTCCACGATCTGATTGCCAACCCCTTCACCGCGCAGCGAGGGGACACCCTTCCCGCGCAAGCGGAACTTCTGTCCGCTCTGCGTCCCGGGTGGTATGCGGAGCAGCGTCATGCCCGAGATTGTCGGGACTTCGATCTTGGTGCCGAGCGCGGCTTCCGTTACCGTAATTGGAATGGTAACGAGGATATCGGTGCCCTGGCGACTAAAGAATTCGTGAGGCCGCACACTGAGAATCAGATACAGGTCTCCAGCGGAGCCCCCGTTTTTTCCGGCGGAGCCCTTCCCCGGCACCCGCATGCGATATCCCGTGTCTACGCCCGGGGGGATGCGAACCGTGATGCTTTCCTGCGCCGCGACGGTGCCGGTCCCGCCGCAGCCGACGCACTTGCCGCCGACCCGCCCGGTCCCCGCGCAAGCATGGCACGTCGAGGAAAAACGCATGATCCCATGAAGGCGCATCTCCTGCCCGCTCCCATTGCATGTCGGGCAGACACCTTGAGCTTTTGACGGATCGGTCCCCGACCCGCCGCAGGCGGAGCAGGCATTCGAACGGTTGATGCGCAGACGCGTCTCCAGGCCGCGCAGACTCTCATCGAAAGAGATGTTCAGGTGGTGCTCAAGATCTTCGCCCCGCTCCGCACGAGCTTCCCGGTGCGCCCGGGAAGCGCCGCCGCCGCCGCCAAAAATCTCGGAGAAAATATCTCGAAAACTGCTCTGCTGGCCGCCACCCGCATCCATCTCGGAGAAATCAAATCCCCATGCAGGCCCCCCGCCGGGTCCCCCAGCGCCTCCGGGCGGCTGATCCTTGATGTTATCCGAGTAGAAGCCATACTGGTCATAGATGGCGCGTTTCTTGGGCTGGCTCAGGACATCATAGGCTTCCTGGACCTTCTTGAATCGTTCCTCTGCATTTTTGTCTCCCGGATTAACATCCGGATGCAGCTTGCGTGCAAGCCGCCGGTAGGCCTTCTTGATGTCCGCTTCCTTCGCATTCCGCGAAACACCGAGAAGCGTGTAGTAATCCTGCTTCGCCATATCCGCTCAGCGTCCGTCCTGCGGGACCCGGATCCTGATATTTTTGCGCTTCGAAGACTTGTGTAACGCTACCTGCAGCACGCCATCGCTAAGGGTGGCTTTGATGCTGGCATCCTCGTCGAAGGCTTCCGGGAGAGAAAATGTCCGGCAGAAACGTCCCTTCAGCCCCTCCAGGCGATGATAACTTTCGTCGGAGCAGCACACTTCCACCTTGCGCTCTCCCCAGATAGAGATCTCCGATCCCCGCACTTCCACATGGACGTCCTCGCTCTCCACTCCGGGCAACTCCGCGCTCAGCATATAGCAGTCCGGAGTCTCATACAAATCAACCGCAGGAATCATCAGGAGGGAGCCGTCCGCCAGCTCGTCTCCTTCGCTGAGGAACGAACCGCGAAATAACGCCCGACACGGCATGTGCCTTTTCGTTTTGCCGGCCACGTTTCCCCCTAGCCGCGGGCAGACCGTAAAGGCCTTGAAGAAGCGCAGTCTCCCTGGAGGCCTTTGCGGTCTTGTTGAACTTCATCACTTCTTGTTGTCATCGACGTCCACATATTCCGCATCGATGACCTCGTCTTCTTTCTTCTTGTCCCCGCCGGTCTTTGCCTCTTCGCCGCGCGGGCCTGAACCTGGCGGCGGCTGCTGCGCGGTTGTCTGTTTATACATCACCTCCGCCAGCTTGTGAGAAGCCTTGGTCAACTCCTCAACGGCGGCATTAAGCTCGGAGGTTTCCTTGGACTGCTCCAACACCGATTTCGCGTGCGCGATCGTAGAATCCAGAGCAGCAGCCTCGCTATCGGAGACCTTGTCCCGATTGTCTTTCAGGATCTTCTCCGTGCTGTAAACCAGGCCGTCGAGTTTGTTTTTCGCCTCGATGGCTTCACGGTTCTTCTGGTCTTCCACAGCATGCGACTCGGCATCGTGCGTCATTTTCGAGATCTCTTCCTTGCTGAGCCCACTCGAAGCCGTGATGGTGATTTTCTGTTCCTTGTTGGTGCCCAGATCCTTGGCGGACACGTTCACAATGCCGTTCGCGTCGATATCGAAGGTCACCTCGATCTGCGGCAGGCCGCGCGGCGCAGGAGGAATGCCGACCAGGTGGAATTTGCCCAGCGTGCGGTTATCCCGTGCCATGGCGCGCTCGCCCTGCAAGACGTGGATCTCCACCGAAGTCTGGTTGTCGGCGGCGGTCGAGAATATCTCGGACTTGCGGGTGGGAATGGTGGTATTGCGCTCGATGAGCTTGGTGAAAACGCCGCCGAGCGTCTCGATACCGAGCGACAGGGGCGTGACATCCAGGAGCAGCAGATCCTTTACGTCTCCGGCCAGCACACCGGCCTGAACGGCTGCGCCCACGGCGACCACCTCATCGGGATTCACTCCTTTGTGCGGTTCACGTCCGAAGAGGTCCCGCACGATCTGCTGCACTCTGGGAATGCGTGTCGATCCTCCGACGAGCACGACCTCATGAATATCCTGTGCCTTCAGGCCGGCATCCGAAAGCGCCTGCTTGGTAGGCGAAATGGTCCGCTGCAGGATGTCCTCCACCATCTGCTCGAACTTGGCCCGCGTAAGCTTCATGTTCAGATGCTTCGGACCACTCGCATCGGCGGTGATGAAGGGGAGATTGACCTCCGACTCCATAACGGTGGAGAGCTCCATCTTGGCTTTTTCCGCAGCCTCGCGCAGGCGCTGCAGGGCCATCTTGTCCTTGGAAAGATCGATACCCTGATCCTGCTTGAACTCGTTGATGATCCAGTCCATCAGGCGCTGGTCGATGTTGTCGCCCCCCAGATGGGTATCGCCATTGGTGGACTTGACTTCAACGACTCCCTCGCCGACTTCGAGGATGGATATGTCGAAAGTGCCGCCGCCGAAATCAAATACCGCAATCGTCTCATCCTTTTTCTTATCCAACCCGTAGGCCAATGCCGCTGCCGTCGGCTCATTCACGATGCGGACAACGTCCAATCCGGCGATTTTTCCGGCATCCTTGGTCGCTTGTCGCTGGCTGTCATTGAAATAGGCGGGCACCGTAATGACGGCCTTCTCCACTTTCTCACCCAGGTATTCCTCGGCTGCGGAACGCATCTTCTGCAAGATCATCGCCGAAATCTCCGGCGGCGGGTAGTTCCGGTCGCCCATTTTTACATGGGCATCCCCATTCCCGGCCTGGCTGACTTTGTACGGGACAAGCTTGATTTCTTCCTGGACTTCCTGATATTTCCGCCCCATGAACCGCTTTATGGAAAAGATGGTGTTCTCCGGATTGGTGACCGCCTGACGCTTTGCAACCTGCCCCACAAAACGCTCCGCGTTCTTGCCCAATGCAACCACCGAGGGGGTTAGTCTGCTTCCTTCAGGGTTTGTTATCACCTTGGGTTCACTCCCTTCCATGACTGCAACGACGGAGTTCGTGGTGCCCAAGTCAATTCCGATAATCTTACTCATTGAATCTTTCCTCCTTCTGGCCTTCCGTTCTGCGCCCGCTCAAGTCGACCGCGTTTCCCTGTTTATCTAAGATCAATGCGTTTTATTAGCGCTTTGATTATATATAATGTGAGTGAGTCATTGTCAATCTTCGAACCGACAAACCCCACGGCGGTTTTGAGAAGCATAAACGTGCGCGGGATCTGATTCAGGCTGCTCGGATTAGACAGGGGATCATCCCCGGTAGAAACAGCTTTCCACCAAGCTTCTTACCTGTTGCGCGTGGTGCTCCCAATCACAAAGAAAGGCCTTACGCGCCTCCGCGGCAGAACCTTCCCGATAACCCAGGCTGCGCGCCAACCTCTCCAGGATAGGTGATTCCCGGGAAACTTCACGGGAAGTCCATTCCTCAATCATCTGGTAGTGGTTTTCAACGCGCCGATGGAAAACGTGTGCTGCCTGCAGATTACGACATTCCTGCTCGGAAATTGCTCCTGCACATGCCAGGGCCTCCACGGCATTGGCAATCCCTGGAGCACGCGCGCCAGGATTTGTCCTTCCGTACATTACCTGAAGCATTTGAACGAGAAATTCCAGATCACAGATGCCCCCCTTGCCGAATTTAAAGTCGAGGCAGATGCGGCTCTCCTTGTTGGTTTCGGACTCGATTCTTCTCTTGAGGTGGCGAATCGACTCGAGGGACTCCTGGTTCCAGGAGAAATCATAGACGATTTCGGAAAGGACATCGGACCATCGGGTCTTCACCTCATCGGAGTCGGCAAGAATACGCGAACGCACGAGCGCCATGCGTTCCCAGGGTTGCATAAACCGACGCGCATGTTCCCGAAAACTCGACCACGACCGAGCCAGCATCCCCGTTGCGCCTTCAGGACGCAACCTCAGGTCGATTTTGTAGGCTATACCCTCGGTCGTAACAGCAGCCAGGATTTCCAGCAGTGTCGCCACGCGATCATCCTGCAATAGCTGCAGTTCAGTCCGTTCCTCCGGCGTGGAGTTTTCCGGAAGATCCTCGTAGAGGATCAGCAGATCGAGATCGGAGGAGTAATGCATCTGCTGGCTCCCCAGCTTTCCCAAGGCCACAACGATCAGCGGATTGGCGGCAGCACGCGCGTCGTTGCGCTTCTGACGCGCCGCCAATCCGATGCCAACGCGCAAACAGGCTTCAGCAAGCTCGCTCAGTTCTCGGCTGATGTGCAGGGGCCCCGCCAGTTCCGCCAGATCACGGTAAGCGATGCGGATCATCTCACGCTGCCGATACCGGCGCAGCACGTCCGGTCCTTGCCCTGCGGGCGCCGTGCGCAACCGTTCTGCCAGCTCATCCGACATCTCCGCGCGCTCCCGTCCTTCCTGCAGATGAATGCCGCGTGCCAGGCTGTCGAAATACTCCGGGTGCCGGGTGAGGATCTGGTGCCCGAGGTTGCTCAGAGCCAGCAGGTTTGAGAGGCGTGCCAGGTGCGGGCGGCGCGAGGCCAGCGCACGCAGGAATGAAATCCGGTTGCCGCAGGCGGCAGCAAAACTTTCCAGGCGGTGCAATGCGTAATCCGAGTCATAGGATTCGCGTAATACCTCCAGCAGGGGGAAGACGATCTCCAGGAAGGCTCTGCGCTCACCGGGAGGAAGCATGTGACCTGCCGGCCCCAGCGCAAGGAGCCTGATGTTCTGCCAAGCCCTTTCGGCATCGCTGAAACCGTACTGGGCAAGCAGCTGCCTCACCCTTTCCCGGGGCGTCCGCTCGCTGAGCAACTGGGCAAACTCCTCTTCCCGGTCACGAGGTCGAAGATGGCCCGGGGTGAGATAGATCCTCTCCAGGATGGCGCGGACTCGCTCGCGATAGCTGCGCAGCGTCGCCAGAAATGCCGCTGCGGCAGACATCGGGCCCTGGGGAAATCCCAGCCCGCTTGCGAGGAACTCGATTTCACCTCGCTCATCCGGCAGCAGGGCTTGCGGGGTCAAGCTGCGAAGCTGGAGTCGGTGTTCGACAATGCGGAGAAAAACATAGGCGAGCGCGAGCTGCGATTCCTCCCCTTCCAACAGCGCCTTGGCTGATGCGAGCGCCCGGACGGCGGAGAGCGTGGACGGAACACGGACCTCCGGATGCCGGCTCCCGGCGATCAGTTGCAGGTACTGGACATAGAATTCAATGTCGCGAATCCCGCCGGGCCCCTGCTTGATATGAATCCTTTCGGGCGAACGAGCGTATTCCTTCTCCGCGCGATGCTTGACTTGCTTGATTTCCTCCAGCGAGGAATCATCCATTTGCCGGGCAAAGGTGAATTTGGCCGCAAAGGCCTGGAAACGACGTTGGAGTGCCTCATCACCACAAAGCGGGCGCGCCTTGATCAGCGCCTGCCGTTCCCATGCTTCCCCCCAAGATTCATAGTAGTTTTCCAGACTGTCGATCGTAGGGACCAGCGTGCCGGTCTCACCGAGAGGTCGCAGCCGCATGTCGACCCGATAGAGAAAACCTTCCTCCTCGGGGCGCCCGAGCACCTGTACCAGACGCTCCCCCAGGCGGGTGAAAAAGCGCATCTCCTGGTCATTATTGGAGGTACGGCGACAAAAGACCAGATCGACATCCGAACTATAGTTGAGTTCACGACCGCCCAGTTTGCCCAGCGCTATAACGGCAAAACCTTCGTGAGCCCTGATCTCTGCAGGCCTGAGTGCAGCCAGCTCGCACCAGGATGCTTCCAGAGCGACCGCGACGCCGATATCCGCCAGCCGGCTCAGTTGGTCGATGGTCTGCTCAAATGATGCCAGACCGGCCACATCACGGAACGCTATCTCAATCAACGCCCGCTGCTTGAAGTTGCGGAAAGCAGCAAGCATATCGGCCCCAGTGCGTGCGCTCCTCTCATGGCGGTTCCATGAGTCTGCGACATCGGCGGCCGGTCCTGGTTGGTCAATCCGCTGCTTCAGCCACTCCACCCACTCCGGGTGGCGACGCAGCATGTCCCTCATTACCGGCGACACGCATTCCAGGTTTTGCAGCTCATTCGAAAATTCCACGACATCCCAATGCGGCAGCGAGACTGCCAGGATTCCGGGATCCCAAGGGATTTGCCGGCAGGCACCAGCGGTTCTTCGGCCACGCTCGAATCCTGGCGGACGTAGCTGTCAGTCCAGACCCTCAAGGGTGCGTGACAGGCTTTCCCGCCAGCGCAGCAGTTCATTATCCGGAATCTGCTTTCCGCTCAGGGTCGTTACATAAAAGTTATTTTCGGCACGGGCGGCCCAGGTGGCAACCCGCGCGGAATGGATATCCAGGCCCGACCGGGACAGCGCGCGCGTCATGAGGTACAGCAGGCCCTGCAGGTCGCGGGCGATCACGTGAACAACCGTATGCTCCTCCGAGATGTCATTGCGCAAATCTACACTGTCGAGCGGGATACCCGCCGGCGGCTGCTTCCCCATGCTCTGCAACAGCTGATCGATGGTGCGCCGCCCGGTGAGGATCTCCTTGAGCGCCGCCAGAATCCGGCGCCCCCGGGCCTCTGATACCTGCCTCCCGGCTGAGCGAATCCACAGCGTGTCGAGAACGACCGGGTGTTCCATGTTGAGTGTGAATACCTGTGCCTTCTGGATGTCGGCATCACAACCATAAAGAACGCCGGTAATCTTCGCCAGCATTCCCGGTTGAGGGTCGTCATAGGCGCAGACCGTTAGCTCGGAGTAGTCATCGCCGGGACGATTATACAGATCCAAGACGACCTGCTCAGCAGCCAGTCCTGCCAGAAGCTTGATATGAACAGCGATTTCGTCCAGGGAAGTGTTCAATATGTAACTCGCCGGCATGGAATCGCAATGTCGCCGCACTGCCTCGTCGGACTGCGGCTCGCTCGAGCGGGCGATGCTGTGACGGATTTCCCCAATTCGTCCCTCCACCTTGCCGGCATCGCTCTCTTCCTGTGCTTTCCCCATAAGAAGGTTCTGGACTTTGCGGAACAACTCCTCAAGGTCGCGATGATCCATCGATGTCCAGTTTTTTTCCGCAACCGCCCGGGTGTCCACATAGGTAAAAACATAGAGGTGGCGCAAGGTATCCACGCTGCCGACCCTTTCTGCCACACTTTGTATGATGGCTGGAGCTTTGAGATCATGCAGCCTGCCGGTACGGACCAGCAGAAGGTGTTGCCCGACAAGAAGATCCATGATCTCCTGCTTTTCGGGAGCAAGTCGCAGCCTGGCTCCGACGTGCTGACAAATGCCCAGTGAGGCCTCGCAGTGATCCGCTCCCGGCAGAAGTTTGCCTGCATCGTGAATCAGCGCCGCCAGGCAGAGGACATCAAAGTGCGAGCACTGGGCCATGAGTTCTGAGAAGCGCTCCCCGCCTTCGCCTTGAGTGCTCCGGAGCTCTTCAAGATACTCAATGATTTTGAGAGAGTGCTCGCCCACCGTATATCGATGGGCCGGATCGGGGGGGACATAGCGCATGATCCGAGAAAAGTCATCGATAAACCGGTCCATTAACCCGTAGCGTACGAGTGCGCGTAATGTCGCAGCCAGCTCGCGGCCCTCCCTCAATATGCTGAGAAAAGCCCAGGATTCGTCGCTGGTCGGCGCGGACACCTGCACGGCAGCGCTGCAGGAGTTCTCCAGGTCCTGGAGGTCGGCAAGGCCGATGGGGACATTGAAACGCTGCGAGAGTTGCAGGAGTTTCAAGGCGCAACCCGGATCTGGGCGCCCGTTCAGGCGCTGCCGGCAGAGATAGCCATTCTCCAACTGCACGCCGCCCAGATCAATGGGGCCCGCAAGGCCGTGCCGTACGGCAGCGTCCCGGAAAAGCGCGAGCGTTTCCGCCCTGGCATAATGCTGCGACAGCCATTCCTGGGCCGAGCCGGACCCCAAATCGCGTGCAATCCGGTCCTGGTAATTGTTGATCAACACCTCGAAACGCTTACCTGCGGAAAGGTGCAGCCAGTTTCGGGCACGCCAGAACCACTCGGCCGCTTCCTGGATTTCGCTGATTCGGACGGAGCCCATCAGCCCGCGACGTTCGAGTTCCGGGAACAGCTCGTCATCGTTGACCCCCAGAAGCAGTTTGTATATCCAGCGGCCGCGGTGCAGGTCGCGCAGCGCTCCGCGCCCTTCCTTAAGATTCGGCTCGACAGAATAGATTGCCGCGGCGCCCTCCCGTTTCTGGCGTTCCTCCACCTGCTGGATTTCAAGCATCAGATCCAGGGGAGACAGGTTCCGGCGCAACTGCTCCTGCAGCCGTGCCGACAGGCTCCGATCACCGCATAGATGGCGCGCATCCAACAGCGACACTCGCACCGGCAGGTCCCAAGTGGACACATCGGAAACCGGACGGTAGGAATATCCGACGTATACTTCGCGCAGCGAAAGAAAAACATCCATCACCAGCTTGAACGCCGCATGTACAGCCGCTTCCACCCAGGGGTCCTGCTGCTCGGAGGGAATGAAGGCAATGTCCACGTCCGAAAACGGACTCAGTTCCTTCCTGCCATACCCGCCCGTAGCGACAATTCCAAGTCCGGAATTGCGGCTGCTCGCCGCCTCCCGATCGGCAAACTCGCAAGAGACCCTATAGATTTCCTCCACCAGGCTGTCGATCAAACGCGTGTAACGCGCCATCAGCTCGCGGCATGAAGCCAGGCACGCACTCTGCGGAAACAGCTCCGCTCTCCCCTCGTGAAATTGGCGCCGCAGGCGAATTACGTCATTTTCCATTGCCAGTCACCAAGATTTTTCCGGATTTGTGTCGAGCGCCGAGCGCGGCGACATTCGCAGATGAAATACTAATGTAATGGTTTAGATAGATAGTAATAAATACCCATAATTATTACATTATATGATATATCACTGCTCCGGGTGGCGATTCTCGCTGTCAAATGTCATAGTAGAGGTAGTATTCATACGGATGCGGCCGCAGGCGGACGGGATCGACCTCATGTTCGGTTTTATACTTGATCCAGGTATCGATCACGTCACTAGTAAAAACGTCGCCCCTCATGAGGAACTCGTGATCTTTTTCGAGTTCCTGCAGCACATCACTGAGGGAACTGGGCGTCGATCGCACTAGAGCCTTCTCCTCCGGCGGCAGATCATACAGGTTTTTGTCGACGGGCTCGCCGGGATCGATCTTGTTCTGAATGCCATCGAGGGCTGCCATCAGAATGGCGGCAAAAGTCAGGTATGGATTACAGGACGGATCCGGGCAGCGGAATTCGATGCGTTTGGCTCCGGGAGTCTTGGAGTACATCGGAATGCGAACGGCGGCGCTGCGATTGCGTTGCGAATAGACCAGGTTTACCGGCGCTTCGAAACCAGGGACCAGGCGGCGGTAGCTGTTCGTGCTCGGCGCGGCGAAGGCCAGCAGGGCGGGCGCGTGCTGCAGCAATCCGCCGATGCAATACCGTCCAGTCTGGCTGAGGCCGGCGTAGCCGCGCTCATCATAGAAGGTGTTGATGCCGTTTTTCCAGATCGACAGGTGGACGTGCATGCCGGATCCGTTATCCTGAAAAATCGGCTTGGGCATGAAACTGGCCGAAAATCCGGCGCGTTTGCAGACATTTTTGACGACATACTTGAAGAGCATCACGTTGTCGGCCATGCGCACAAGTTCATCGTACTTCATGTCGATTTCCGCCTGGCCGGCCGTCGCCACTTCATGATGATGGACTTCGCCCACAATTCCCACCTCTTCCATGACCAGCATGATCTGGCTCCGCAAGTCTTGAAAGCTGTCCATGGGAGGCACCGGGAAGTAGCCTTCTTTATAACGCGGGCGGTAGCCGAGGTTCGGCTTTTCATCCTTTCCCGAGTTCCACACTCCTTCCCTGGAATCGACATAGTAGTAGCCGAAATTCGGCCCCGAATCGAAGCGGATATCGCTGAAGATGTAGAATTCCGCCTCCGGCCCCCAGTAGGACACATCGCCGATGCCGGTCGAGACGAGGTACTTCTCCGCCTTCTGCGCAATGTAACGCGGATCGCGGGAGAACGGCTCGAGCGTCAGCGGATTGCGCACCGTGCAGGTCAGGTTCAGCGTGGGCACATCGAGCAGCGGATCCAGGAAGGCGGTCGCCGGATCCGGGAAAACCAGCATGTCGCTTTCCTGGATCTTGGCAAAACCCCGGATGCTCGAGCCGTCAAAACCGATCCCATCCTCAAAAATCGATTCATCGAGCCGATGCGCGGGTATGGAGTAGTGCTGCCAGATTCCCGGCATATCGACGAATTTGAAATCGATAAATTTTACGTGCCTGTCCCGAACGAACTTCACCACATCAGCCGGCGTTGAAAGTGCCATCCCTACCTCCTTACGCATTGAATGTATTGGATCGCCAACCTCTTCTGGATGCCAACGCGCTTCTCGCCATCCAGGATCCCACTGTAATCCTTCCGCAATCCCGAAATGGTCGGCAGCAGCGTGCGGAACTTCGGGCGCGATTCTCAGAGTGAATCTTCGCCCCGCTCCCCGGTGCGGACACGTATGGAATCCTCGAGCGGCATAACGAAGATCTTGCCGTCGCCGATCTCACCTGTGTACGCAGCCTTGCGGATGGCCTGCACAACCTCTTCGCACTGGGCGTCGAGGATCGCCACCTCGATCTTGACCTTGGCAAGCAGGTCGATGCTGTATTCCGAGCCGCGGTAGCGCTCCACCTGTCCTTTCTGTCGACCCGCACCGCGAACGTCGGTAACGGTCAGGCCCACAACCCCGACATCTGCGAGGGCCTCTTTGACATCCTGAAGCCGGTGCGGCCGGATAACGGCAAATATCATTTTCAAGTTCAGTATTCCCGAGCTTTCAAGGGACTGCTTGCGTGCGATGATTATGCGGCATCGCCCGAGCCTGCCACGTACAATACCACAAGCTGCACCGGACACACGAAATCGACTTCGTCTGTTTGGTTCAACCCGTGGCTGTCCGAAAGCGGCTATTTTCGTTTGTTGCTACGGAAGACCTCAGCGTATATCCGCCGCAGTGGAGCGACACAGTACTGGTGAATGATCTCCATGAAGGCGGGAGGATCCGACGTCAGATCTTCGAGGTATTGATCCTCGATGCCGAAGGAGAGGCGGACGATATCTGCCTTTCCCTCTCTCTGCTCAACCACGAGGCTGTTCTGCAGGTTTTCCGGCAATCTGAACACATCGCAGTTGCGCACTTTCTTGAGCTTTTTGAAGCCTTCAATCGGCTTTGTCTTGGCGACATCATAATGGATGGAAAGACGGCGCACCAGTTCCCCGTAATTGAATCTGGGGACCTTATTGTTGACGCTCGCCTCCAAGTGGCACTGCTCCCCCGAGGTATCCAAACCTAATCCATAGGTAAAATCCAGATCCCCCTTGAAGAACTTGATGCGGTGGCCTGAGGGATCATGAAAGCGCTTGAGTTCCTCAGGAGCAAATAGGGCCGGGTCCTCTGCCTTTTTCTCGGCCGTGATGTAATAGTCGCTGACGCTGAGGTACCACTGATCGATAATCGCGGCTAGAGTCTCGTCGATCAGCTTGGTTGTTTTGGACGATATCTTCTTCTTACCAGCCAATCGTGTATTTCCTTGAATGAGGGTTAGAGGATGCTCATTAGTTTAGTTCTGCTGATGACAACGCAGTATAACACGACAAGCGCCCGTATTGTGAGGAAGGAAAAACACAAAAATCACCGCAAATTCGGGGAATGCTTCCACCTGCTATTGCAGGCTCTGGGCAGGAAGAGCCGCCGATTTCCGGTTTCCGCTTTACCCTTCCCCATGTTTCTGGCATTCCTGGTCTTTTATGCTATTTTATCATCATGCCAGCCAAAACACTGTTTGACAAGATCTGGGATCGTCACGTGGTTGTCGCCGAGCCTGACTGTCCTTCCGTAATTTACATCGATTTGCACCTCATCCACGAGGTTACCAGCCCCCAGGCCTTTCAGGGGCTGCGCGTTCGCGGCCTGCCGGTGCGCCGTCCGGATCGGACCGTGGCAACTATGGATCACATCATCCCGACCAAGGACCAGCAAGCCTCCCTGACCGATCCGCTGGCCTTGCAGCTCGTCAGCCGGCTCGAAGCCAACTGCAACGAATATGGCATTCAGCTTTTTGGCATTGGCCATCCGCAGAACGGAATCGTACACGTCATCGGGCCTGAGCTGGGCTTAACCCAGCCCGGCAAGACGATTGTTTGCGGCGACAGCCACACTTCGACCCATGGAGCATTCGGAGCTTTGGCATTCGGGATCGGAACCAGTGAGGTCGAGCACGTACTGGCTACTCAGTGCCTTCTGCAGCGCCGTGCGCACACCTTCGAAGTGCGGGTTGAAGGGTGTCTGCAGCCGGGGGTGTCTGCAAAGGATGTCATCATGGCCTTGATTGCCCGCATCGGCGTTGCCGGCGGCACCGGCCATGTCTTTGAGTTTACCGGCGGCACCATCCGCGCCCTCGACATGGACGCCCGAATGACCATCTGCAACATGTCCATCGAGGGAGGAGCGCGCGCGGGAATGATTGCCCCCGACGATATTTCCTTCCAGTATCTGGCGAACCGGCCTTACGCCCCTTCCGGACCCCAATGGGATGTGGCCCTGGCGGGCTGGCGGAAGTTGAGGACGGATGACGCAGCCGTCTTCGATCGGCAGGTCACAATGGACGCTCTCACTCTGGAGCCGATGATTTCCTTTGGAACGACTCCCGGGATGACGGTGCCGATCTCGGCGCGCGTTCCTGACCCGGCCGAAATCACCGATCTATCCCAGCGAAACGCGCTTACGAAGGCGCTTGCTTACATGGGCTTCGTGCCCGGCCAGTCACTACTCGGCCACCCGATTGACATGGTGTTCATCGGCAGCTGCACCAATGGCCGCCTGGCAGACTTGCGCGATGCAGCCCGCATCCTTAAAGGCCGCAAGGTGAACCCAAAGGTGAGAACGGTGATTGTACCGGGATCGCGCCCTGTCATGGCTGCCGCCCGGAGTGAGGGTTTGGACGAGATCTTTCGTGCTGCGGACGCCGAGTGGCGCGAACCGGGATGCAGCATGTGCATCGCCATGAATGGCGATGAACTGGCTGCCGGGCAGTATTGCGTCAGCACCAGCAATCGCAACTTTGAGGGCCGGCAGGGCAAGGGAGGCCGCACCATGCTGGCCAGCCCCATGACAGCCGCTGCTTCAGCTCTGGCCGGCGCCGTGGCCGATGTGAGGATGTGGATGAGATAGCCCGCCGCCTGGAACCGCGGCATTTCCCTCTCGCTGATCCGCCCGGGAGTGGAGGGCTGTATTCCGAAACTGAGGTTACCAATGAAATTTTCCAGCCGTGTCGTTCCATTGCCACACGAGAACGTCGATACGGATCAGATCATTCCCGCCCGGTTCTTGAAAACGACAGTCAAGGAAGGTATGGGAAGGCTCCTGTTGTTCGATTGGCGCTACGATTCTGCGGGGAATCCCCGGCCGGAGTTCGTGCTGAACCAACCCGAGCTCGCGGGAGCAAAGATACTCCTTGCCGGGGATAACTTCGGCTGTGGCAGTTCTCGGGAACATGCACCCTGGGCGCTCGCCGACTTCGGTTTTCGGGTGATCATCAGCACCTCGTTCGCTGACATATTCCGCGGCAATTGTCTGAAGAACGGCATCCTCCCCATCGTTGTGGACCCGGCATCCCACGAGAAACTTTTCCGCCTGACAGCCGAACGGCCCGAGGGAGAAATCGCCATTGATCTTGAAGCACAGACCCTGCGCGCGCAGGACGGGGAAGCCCTCAAGTTCCCCATCGATCCCTTTTCAAAAAGATGCCTCCTGGAAAACGTTGATGAGCTCGGGTACCTTCTCAGGTATCTAGATCTAATTAATGCTTATGAAAAAAATACAGATTGATCTATCGGGCAGCTAGCAGGAGAGCCTGACGAAGCCCTCCCCAAATAAGGATCTCAAGGCGGCGTGTTCCATTTTGGCTAAGAGACGCGACCCAAAACCAGGAATCCGGAGTCCACGATCGGTCCTCTGGCTGCTCTTCGGCATCAATCTTATTAATTTCTTTGACCGCCAGATATTCGCAGCCGTCACGGAACCTCTGCGCCGGGAATGGGGCCTCACTGACACTCAGCTTGGCTGGCTGGTCACGGCTTTTACGCTGCTATACGCTCTAGTTGGTCTGCCGATGGGACGTCTGGCCGATGTCTGGAAGCGCAACTGGCTCCTGACTGCCGGACTGGCGCTCTGGAGCGGCCTTACCTTCCTGTCGGGCTGGAGTCGGAGTTTTTGGGCCTTGTTCGGGGCTCGTCTGGGGGTGGGAATTGGCGAAGCGGCATGCGCTCCAGCGGCAAGCTCATTGATCGGGGATCTATACCGGCCTGCTGAGCGCGCGCGGGCAATGTCTGTTTTCATGCTCGGCTTGCCGGTGGGGGTTGCGCTGAGTTATGTCGTGGGGGGGGCGGTGGCGCAGCATTGGGGATGGCGGACGGTCTTTTACATCGCCGGCATTCCAGGTCTACTGCTTGCCGGCGTGGCGATGTTTCTGGTGGAGCCATTGCGAGGGAGATCAGATGCCCTCTCAGCAGGAGTGGGGCACCGCCCCGGTCCTCCGGTCAGGCTCCTCCTCTCCATTCCGACGATGAGGTGGATCATCGCCTCAGGGCTCCTGCACAATTTCATCATGTATGCACTTACGTTTTTTCTGCCGTCCTTCCTGGTGCGCCACCACCAGGCAACACTGCAAAAAGCCGGGCTGGTTTCAGCCTTGGTAGTCGGAACAGTTGGCGCGGTTGGAATGCTTGTCGGCGGGTGGCTGGGGGATCTGGTGCGGGAGATGCGGCCCGATGGCCGCATGTTGCTGGCAGGTGTTGCGGTTCTGGCAGCAGCGCCGGCAGGATTAGCAGCCTTGCTGGTGCCGCAGGGGGCGTTGCTCCCCTTCATGGTATTGCAGGGGATTGCCGCCTTCCTGATGTACACTTACTACGCCACGGTGTACGCCACGATCCAGGACATTATCGAACCGGGCTTGCGCGGCAGGGCCATGGCGGTTTACTTCTTCGCGATGTATGTGCTTGGCGCCTCTTTCGGTCCGGTGGCAACCGGCTGGCTCAGCGACACCCTGGCAAGGAGGAGCGCGCGGATGTCTGGTATTGCTCTAGCAGAAATGGCCGGAGTGCCCGAGCCATTCAAGGCTATTGGCCTCCATCAGGCTATGTTCATCATCCCGGCCCTAGGCACGCTCTTGGCTGCAGTGCTGTTCGCAGGGGCCGTAACTGTAAAACGGGATATCCGTAAGCTGCACGATTGGATGGAAAACTGCCCGGCATGCAGCTCAGAATCCGCAGGAAATTGAGAAAACCGACGGCCTGTTTGTCAAGAGCAGGAGGATGCTGATCGCCTGCGATCGCTGCTATAGAAACGCCTTAGTGGCGGCGCTCCCAGCGGGTAGACATTGAATCCGATCAAATGCAACCGCTTGTGATCGAGGATGTTACGACCGTCGAAGAGGAAGGCAGGTTTTTCCATCGATTGGTAGATCTCTTCCCATGACAGCGATCTATAGAGGTCCCACTCCGTCATGATTACGATCGCATGCGCTCCGCGCGCTGCTTCGTATGGTCCTTCCGCAAATTCCACCTTATCCAAATCCCCGGCAAAGTCCAAGCGCGCGTTGTCGAGTGCCCGAGGGTCAGTAATCACCACGTTCGCCCTTTCCTCCAGAAGCTTCCGGCCTATGTAAATGGCAGGAGACTCCCTTGTGTCGCTCGTATTCGCTTTGAAAGCAAAACCGAACAATGCGATCCGCTTTCCAACAATTGTGTTGAACATCTCGCGAATCATCAGGCGCACGAACCGCCGTTCCTGATATTCGTTCATTGCCAGGACCGATTCCCAGTACCGGGCTACTTCATTGAGCCCATACGACTCACAGATGTACACGAGATTTAAAATGTCCTTTTTGAAGCAGGACCCGCCGAAGCCGACACTTGCATTGAGAAAGCGGCCGCCGATGCGCTCATCCATGCCAACGGCATGAGCAACCTCTTGTATGTTCGCATCGGTTTGCTCGCATAAGGCTGAAATGCTGTTAATGGAAGAAATGCGCTGTGCCAGGAAGGCATTTGCTACCAGCTTTGAAAGCTCGGCACTCCACACATTGCTTGTAATGATGTGATCTGCCGGAACCCAGTTTGCATATATTTCTACGATTTCCTGCCTGGCCTTCAATCCTTCTGGCGTTTCTCGTGATCCAATCAACACCCTATCGGGTTCGAGCAAATCCTGCACTGCGGTTCCCTCAGCCAGAAATTCAGGATTGGAAATCACCTCGAAATGAATCCTGTTCCCCTGCGCATGGAGAATTGTCTCCATCGTCTGGGCGGTCTTGACCGGCAGGGTGCTCTTTTCGATGACGATCTTGTCGGATCGGGATTCACGGAGGATCTCGCGAGCAACCTTTTCCCAGAATTGAAGATCGGCAGCTTTGCCTGCACCATATCCAAATGTTTTCGTCGGCGTATTTACCGAGACAAAAATGATGTCCGCCTCCCGGATGGCTCCCGCGATGTCGGTCGTGAAAAACAGGTTCCGTCCGCGGGCCGCCTGCACGACTTCGAGCAATCCGGGCTCGTAGATCGGCAGGACGTCGGTTTGCCAGGCCGCAATCCGCGCCTCGCTGACATCGGCAACTGTAATCCGGTATTGAGGGCACTTCATAGCGATGACCGCCATCGTCGGTCCCCCGACATATCCAGCTCCAATACAGGCAATGCGTTTGGCAATCATGGGTTCATGCTCTCCTTGCACTCAAGGCCGGATGGAATGAGCGTCCGGATCTCCTCCCGGGATGGCAGTGGACAATATTTGTCAACTGCCTCGGCGCCAATTCCTCCAGCACGTGCCGATTATCTCATAACTCCGCCCGATACACGGCAAGTTGCTCGCAAGCTTTGGATAAAGTGGTAAAACGAAAGTCCTGCAAGAGCCGTTCCAGCTTCCATTCCATCCGCGAGAGGTTGGTATAGTGACGCAAGCGAGAGCGAAAAGAAGCGGGTATTCTCGGCTGATCCGGGTCAATCTCCCAGGGGTGGAAATAAACCATGGCCGGCTGCTTTTCCTCCTGATTGATGTGCCTGATACCACGTTGTGTAAGGAAATAGGGCGCAAGACGCAGATATCCCCCCCCTGCTATGCCAATGTTGCCCTTCATGACCCGCACGGTCGACGGCGGAAATTCGAACATGGCGCTACCGCCCGGCGTTTTGTACCAATAGGGGCCGCGCGGCGCATCGGGAATACCGTAGAAATCGTGATGGACGGGAAAAACCGACGAGTCGAGCTTGAACCCCTCTTCCGCAAGGATGTCAAAAGCCCAGAGGGTGCTCTTTACGATTGAGAAGCTTGGCGCCCGATAGCCGGTAATCGGATGGCCCGACAATCCGCTCAGCACATCCTTCGCTCTGCGAATATCTGCCCGGAACTGTTCCGGAGTCAAGCGGAGCAGCAGCTGGTGGGCGAAGCCGTGGCAGGCGATTTCGTGCCCGCGCCCATCGATTTCTTTCACGAGGTGGGGGAAGCGCTCGGCAACCCAACCCAAAATAAAGAAAGTTGCCTTGGTTTTATGCCTGTCAAATAGGTCGAGGATCCGCCTGACGTTGCGCTCAACCCGGGGCGCGAAAGACGTCCATTGCCCGAACGAGACCTGTCCTGCGAAGGCCTCCACATGGAAATAATCCTCTACATCAACGCTAAGTACGTTCAGCATCTATCGGGCGGCAGGAATCGGGATGAGAGTAATAAAACCGGGGTATTCGGTGAATGCGCCTGTCAGGGGCGGCACTGTGACAAAAAGTGGCTGCGTCCTGCGTGTATCTTGCCGCATTCGTCTCAGGTTCCTCGGAATCCGTTGCGGCAAAATGTCAGGATCCTCGCCTCACCAACACCGTCTTGATGGTCTCCAGCACAATAACGGAGTCCAGAAGCCAAGACATATGCTTGATATAAAAGAGGTCGTACTGCAGCTTTTCCACCGCATCGCGAACTGAATTGCCGTATTCGTAGTTAATCTGAGCCCAGCCGGTGATTCCCGGTTGCACGGCGTGCCGCAGATGATAAAAGGGGATCATCGTGGAGAGCTCTTTCACAAAATGCGGCCGCTCGGGACGCGGACCTACCAGGCTCATATCTCCGCTCAAGACATTAATCAGCTGCGGCAACTCGTCGAGGCGGGTACGGCGCAATATTTTGCCAACGCGTGTCACGCGCGCGTCGCCGGGAGCGGACCATACCGGACCGGTTTCCTTCTCGGCATCCGCGCGCATCGACCGAAACTTCCACAGGGTAAAGACTTTTCCATCCTGCCCGATCCGTTCCTGGCGGTGCAGAATCGGCCCCCGGGTATCCCATTTGATCAATGCGCATATCAGGAGCATGATGGGAAAGAACAGGGCCAGCAAGAAGGCCGAGATGACGATTGACAGAAGGCGCTTCTGCAGCTGCATACTGCGCGACACTTCGAATCCAGCATTGAAGATCATCCAGCTCGGCTTGAGGTTTTCAATCGCGATCTTGCCGGAAATGCGCTCATATAAGCTGGTTGCTTCCTCGATGGCTATTCCCTGGGTTTTCAGGTGCAGCAGCTCTTCGATCGGCATGCGCCCGCGCCGGTCTTGAAGCTCGACAACCACACGATCCGCCTTGTGCTCCATGACGATCGAGCGGAGATCGCTGCTCGGCCCCACGACCCTGGGATTCACGATCGATGTTCCCAGCAGCGCGGGATTATCGTCGATAAAACCGCACACGCCGAGGCCGAGTTCCGGATGACGCAGGATTTCCGTAACCAGCTCGCGCGCGAGGCGGCCGGTGCCGAGAATCAGCAGGTTGGAGCGGGGTGTTCGGACGCCAAGGTACAGGCGCAGGAGGGTATGCCAGAGAGTCAGGAAAATCGAAATCAGGATCAGGCTGACGGCAAAGACTCCCGGACCAACCATGAACTCGGGGTGAACGTAATACAGGAAGCTGAGACTGCCGGATGCCAGCACCAGCGCCTGTGCCAAGTGCACAAAGAATCGGGCGAAGGAAATGGTCTTGCGGAAGTCATAAACGTCGCGCAAGTGCAGGAACAACTGAAACACGAGAGCGATAATGATGGCGCGGAGGATGTACGGCTTGTAGTCGGCAATCCCGGTTATGGAATCCGTCATGCGAATATGGATCGCATCCAGCACGCAGCACGCCAGGAGGATATTCTCCAGGACGACCGCGCCCAATCTGCGAAACACCATATATCGTAGAAAAACTCGCCACATACCTCAGCTCTTCAGCCGCCCCCGGGCATTCTTGCGATAGTAGTTGTAATAATAATGCGAACCTTTGATTTGCCTGACCCGGTTCAGGATCAGCCCCAGGACACGGTCCTGTCCGATGCGTTGGATGCTCTGCGTGATGACTTTGGTGGGTGTGTGCTCCATGTGGATTACCAACAGAATGCCATCGCACCGCTGTGCAATAATACTGGCGTCGGCCATGGCAAGCAGCGGCGGCGCATCGATGATCACCCAATCGAAGCTTACGGAAATGGAGTCGATGGAACGTTCCAGATGCGGAGAGCTCAACAATTCCGCAGGATTTTGCGCCTCGGGTCCCGCAGGCAGCAGATACAAATTGCTATCGGTCGCCTTGAAAAGCGCCTCGTCAATCCGGAGTTCGCCGCGCAAAACCTGGGACAGCCCATGCGGCGGCTCCACTTGCATCAGCCCGAATTCGCCGCACACGCGGGGTCTGCGCAAATCGCAATCTATCAAGAGCACACGCTTCCCCGGTTCCAGCGCAAGAACGCACGCTAGAGAGCATGCTGTGAATGTCTTT